>NZ_JAUBPP010000017.1:50771-126264 GCF_036700765.1 Microcoleus sp. S1D4 | reverse complement strand
TAATTCCTCGGTTTTTTCGATGGTCTGGAACTAATTTAATCGCTTCTAATAAATTCATTAATTCTTTGTGCTATAGTCATAGTTTTACCCGATGGTAATATCTGATTGCCTCTTCTATGATACATTATTGCGTTGACAATTAATCCACCCTGCTTATTAAGGGGGATTTAGGGGGATCTCCGGGGAATAAATAGTATTAACCCAAGCGTATTGACTAATAATTATATCAAAGTCCTTGAGACTTTACACGTATATATACAACTTTTCTAGCTGATTATTTCTTCTAATTATGTTTGAAAAAATACGCTCTCGTTTGCTCTTCTCTTACCTGCTTGTACTGGCATCAATCTTAAGTATTTTTGCCATTGGCGTTAGAGTAATCTTCGCTCGCAGTCTCACCCAACAGCTAACAGACAAACTGACAGTTTTAGGAGAAGGAGCATCTGGTAACACAGAATGGGAAAACGGACGCATAAAATTTGATACTGATTTTAACGTGCAAACTCTGATTGATAACAATCAAGGCTTGCAATTATTTGACACTAACGGCAATACGATATTTCAGCAAGGGAAGTTTGTGCTTGCTATACCATTGTCATTAAGCGATACAGTACAATTACCAACGGCAAAAAATCGAATTCAAGGAATTACCTTGCCAATAATTGAGAGGGAAAATGGTAAACTAATCGGCTATATCAGAGTAAGTCAATCCCTCGAAGAAATTGACGAAACTTTAAATAAATTAAATTTAGGGCTAGGGAGTGGAATTCTTATAGCCTTGATTTTCAGCGGTGTTGGCGGAGTGATATTGACTCGTCTAGCCATGCAGCCAATTGAGGAGAATTTTCAAAGTTTAAAGCAGTTTACTGCTGATGCTTCTCACGAATTTCGCAGCCCCTTGATGGCGATCAAAAGTAATCTAGCCGTAGCACTAAAATACCCAGATGGCATGAGAGAATCAGATGCCGAAAAGTTTCAGACTATTGCTAGTGCTGCGAATCAAATGACGCAGCTAACCGAAGATTTGCTGCTGTTAGCACGAACCGATAAAGTGGTCAGCATCAATAAAGCTCCTGTCAATTTAACTGTTGTTTTGGAGAACTTAGTTCAGCTTTATCAGTCTCGCGCCGAACTAAAACAAATTAATTTAAAACCTCAGCTTACAGAAAATATTGATTTAGTAGGTGATTCCAGTCAACTAACCCGACTATTCACCAATTTGATTCAAAATGCACTTCACTACACGCCATCAGGAGGAACAGTTGAAATCACAGCCAACCCTCTCGGTTCCTATTGCATTGTCAGCGTGCGAGATACGGGTGTGGGAATTGCACCGGAGCATATTAAGCTGATTTTTGAGCGGTTTTGGCGAGCAGATGAATCTCGTTCCTATTGGAATGGAGGTTCTGGCTTGGGATTAGCAATCGCCCAAACCATTGCCCAAAATCACGGCGGCTCAATTACCGTCACCAGTAAGCTCGGAGTTGGCAGTTGTTTCACTGTAAAATTGCCAGATCACTCTTTTAAAAGAGGTGAAAATACATCGCTTTATTGATGTTTTATAAATATTAAAAACTATTTAAAGATTGTGATATAAATTGTACATGATTTGAAATTTGTTGAGTTGGATTGATTATGTTACGAAAAATCTATGAATTTTGGTTGCAGCATATCAACCCACGCTTAAATACTTTAATTGTGACAATTGGTGTAGTTGGACTTACCAGTTGTCTGCTAATCAGTTTTATTTTAGCGTGGCTATTTGAAGAAATCTTAGAACGAGAAGCTTTTGCTTTTGATACTTCTTGGCTGTACTGGCTGCACGGATATGCAAATCCGAGTCTAGATGCTGTGATGCTAACAATTACTCAGCTTGCTGATCCCCGTGTAGTTATAGTGATTGTGGCAGTCACGCTGGGAATTCTATGGTGGCAGCATCACCGCGAGGAAGCTAAATTTTTTGCTCTTGCTTGTTTGGGAGCCTTGATTCTAAATACTGGATTGAAGTTGTTTTTTACTAAACCTCGTCCACATCTTTTTCCGAGCTTAATTGCAGAAACATCCTTTAGTTTTCCGAGCGGTCATGCTTTAGGAAGTTTTGTAATGTATGGGTTTCTAGCTTACCTGCTTTCCGCTCACTTTCCGAAGTTTTCCAAATTAATATATACTTTAGCTGTTTTGACGATCGCCCTTATTGGCCTGAGTCGGATGTATATAGGAGTACACTGGCCAACGGATATCATTGGTGGCTACGGAATCGGCTATCTTTGGCTGATGCTTTGCATCGCAATGCTGAGGTTACAAACCAGACAAGTCTAGTATTGCATTGCTTAATTCGAGCGAATATCAAAGGGTAGCTAGTGATTGTAGTAAAAATCAAGCTACCCTATGATATAATGTTTGGTTAGTTCCTCGCTAACCAGATGTTTGTAGTAAAAACTGAAGTTTTCCTAAAAATATAAGGACTAAAGTCCTCACTACAAACCAATTTTATTCATCGTTAGCAGCCACAGTCCCCATGAGTTTTCTCTGATTGAAAGTTGTGAAGGCGATACAGACTAAAAGTATTGACAGCAGGACTATAGATGAGCCTACCGTACCAAAATTTAGACCGCCTTTTTCTTGTGATTTGGTCATAACATCCCCAAGTGTGGCACCAAACGGTCGGGTGAGTACGAACGCAATCCAAAACAACAAGACTGGCGAAATTTGAGTATAATAATATGCTCCCCATACCAGGGCAAGCAAACTAGAAATTAGGAGCGCTCCTCCTGCAAATCCAAGTCCAGAAGTATCGGCTAGGAAATCACCCAAGGCAGTACCCAAAGTATTTGAAAATAGAATGGCAGTCCAATAAAGCAGCTCAATTTTAGGTGTTTTGACGTTATTAACAGATAGAGACCCAACACTGAATCGCCAGAACGCCAAAATAGCCAAGAGAATAGTAATTAAAATCGCAGATCCTGTAGCGTAGCCCAGCCCTAAAGTACGATCCATGTAATCGGAGATCGTTGTACCCGCTGTGCTGGTTGAAAGGATGACAGTCCAATAAAGCAATGGGTTATAGCTTTTCGATATCAATTGAGAGACAAGAGTAGCTAAAAAAATTCCAATTAATATCAGCGAACTAACCGCATAGCCCACGTTTAACGTCATGGATAAAAGGTCTCCTGCCGTTTCCCCCAGAGTGGTTGCACATATCTTCATTATCCAGAAAAAGGCAGTGATTTGTGGAAGTTTGCTCATAATTGCGATCGGGTTATCGTACTTTAGCCGTTTCACTCTAGATGATAAATGTCAAGAAATTGGAAAGATCGATCGCTAATCAGTTTTGTTGGTCGATCGGCATTGGGGCTAGTTTCTTTTGCTTAAGGCTTAAGTAAATAACCAGACTCACGATTATACAAAGAAAAAGCATACTGGTTCCGATCGTACCAAAACCCAAACCACCATTTGTAGTAGGTTGTGACCATAAATCGCCCGTAGATGCTCCCAGTGGACGAGTCAAGATGTAGGCAACCCAAAATGCCAAGACTGCATTCATTCTGAAGTAATAATAACCAGCAGCTACTATCGCAATTAAAACCGCAAATACTAATGCTGATTGTGCATAACCCAGTTTCAAAGCCTCTGCTATAAAGTCTCCTGTTGCCGTACCTAAAGCAAAAGTAAATAAGATAGCAGCCCAATAAAATAGCTCTCTCTTGGCTGTGTTGATGGAGTGCATAGCTAATGTTTTTTCAGCCGCATACCACAGTCCAAAAACGGCAGATAATATTGCACTAAAAACTATAATAGTTGTGGTCAAGCTAACTCCCAGCTCGTCTACCAATCTATCCGTAATTACTGTGCCAGTGATGCTCATTAAAACGACCACAATCCAGTAACTAGCTGGCACATACCGTTTCAGCCTAAACTGATTCAAAAGCGCCATCACTAACACAGCGCTCATCACATAGGATGTAACGCTTAAACCAAGGCTCAGGTTTACTGATAGATAATCAGCCATAGTTTCACCTACTGTGGTAGCCAGAACCTTAATAATCCAGAAGGAACCTGTAACCTCTGGAACCCTGTTTAGCCTCTTATTCATGATATTTCTCCTTGTTAATTTTTATAAAAAAAGTGAAATTATATAGTTTCATAAAACTTGCTTTTTAACAACAAGTCACTGAAAGTAAACCAGTAGTGTAGGCTATAAATTTACTCAATTAAAGGCGGGAATATTGGTTCCGCCCTTAATCTATTGGTAATTCCAAAAAAGCTAATTCGTTAGAGCTTTATTTCTTGGCATCATCATTCGTTTCTCCATCGCCATCGCCGCCAGCCGCCTCGGAAATTTGAACGCTGCTGCGGGGAGAAACGCTTTCCTTACCCTCAGCTTTTAGGCTTTGTGTTTGGAGGATTTTACCGTTACCCGCATCTACATTTATTTCCTGTTGACCGATCGCAACCGAGTACACAACATTGCCATCTTCGTTTTCTAATTTGACGCGACTTGCTGTGCCACCTTTCGCTGCTTCCGCTGCCGCTTTTGCTTGTTGTGGTGTAATTTTAGCTAGAGATTGCAGGCGACTTGATTCTTCTTTTTCTTTGGCATCGTCATTAGTTTCGCCGTCGCCATCACTGGCTTCAGCTTTGGGATTGCTGCTATTGGGAGGCATGGCGGCAACTTCAGATTTTGCTGGCGAAGCGTACACAGTTCGGACTAATCCACTGACTGCTAAAGTACCTACCAAAGCTGCTGCTAGAGCGATTTTTGTTGAAGTTTTCATGGTGTTAATTTTTTTTAATTTAGGTTTGTAGTTTCACTGTAGGTCGCAAAAGTCAAAAACTTAGCAAGATTTATTTTAGTTAGCAATTTTTTGAGTGATTTCTCGTTCTCTTCTTCACCGGATAGCAAATCGTTACCTATTGTGCGATCGAGTGGATCGTTCCACATTCTGCCATCTAAATTATTAATGAATGGTGGAACCACATCTTTTGTCTGCCCGCCCAGCATCTTGTCTGTGCTGGCATTATCCGCAGCTAACGAGTCTTCATTAATCTCGCCGTTGCTTAAGTTGTCAACAAGAGTGATTTTAGTTGAAGTTTTCACCGTTAAATCCCTTCAATGTGAGTTGGCCATTTCACTCTACAGGGCAAATGTCAAGAACTTGGCAAGATTATCTGTCTAAAAGTTAAGAAATTTCATCTTGATTTCATTTTTGGGCGTCAACCTAGGTTAAGTGGCGATTTAACATGGATGAGGTGCTGTCGCGGTGAGGAGTGCGATCGCACTTAAGATAGCAAGTATCAAGCGTGCAAGTTTTCGCAGCCACAGACCAAAATACCATCAACAGTGAAAATATCTCTCGATTAATAGTCGTCTCTGCTCATATCCGAGGGCGATATGTTTGTTTTTTAATTACTGTAATTCGCCCAGCATTGTTTCAACAGTTATGTTGGTTAATTTATGAATAAGTTTTAATAATTTTTATTGACAAGCTGTCTCAAAGTGCCATAATTTATCAATCATTGTTGGCCAAGAGTAAATCACATGAAAATGCTCAAGTCAAGTTTAATTATTCTAGGCAGTGTCGGATTGCTCTTTTTAGGAGCTTGCGGTAAAGGCGACCAAACAAGCGATACAAATACTACTCCACCACCACCGCCTGTAGCCTCTCAACCTGCGTCTTCCGCTCCCGCCGCGACTTCTGCTGCGAAAGGAGCTAACGGGGGTCAAGTTGTCAATTCTGGTCCTTACCATTTAGAGTTTGTACCTGAAAAAGAAGCTACGGGAACTCACTTAGATTTGTATCTGCAAAAAGGCGATAAAAAGGAACCAGTTCCTGACGCGAAAGTGACGGCTCAAGTGCAGTTGCCGAATGGAAAGCAGCAAACCCTAGCTCTCAAATACGATCCAGAGGGCAAACATTACGCTGTTGTGTTTCCCGGCAAAGAACCGGGTCAATATCCTGTGAAGATGAATGCGGATATTAACGGAGAAAAAGTAGACGGTCGTTTTACATTCACTCAGTAGTTTGACAGTCCGGGAAGCACGGGTGGCCAGAAACCGGGTTTTTTGCCTAATTTTTTGGCTGCAACGAAGGATTTTCGTGAAAAAACCCGGTTTCTTTGGTATAAATGCGTAAATCCTGCTAAGTTATAATTGAATAATTCAATTTTAAGTAGCTAAAATTTCATCTATTGCAGGAGGAGCCATGCAAAATGCTAATATTCCTCACCTTATTCAAAGATTTTGTGCTTTACTCTAATTTTACAAAAGTCAAAATCCCCGTTTATTGTAGCACGAACCTCCCGCCCCGCTAGTGTCAACTTAAGCCAGAAAGACCTCCAAGGACTTTTGTTATTAGACAGGGGTTTCAACCCTGTTTCATAGCGAATTTGACCTGTTTGCTAATACCAACAGTGCTGCCCGTTGGGCTACCGGCCGTTAAAAATATCAAATTCAAACTGCTTCCTGCATTGTCAATAACCTGCTAGTTTCAGACTTCTGCTGCCTGATTGGTAGCGAAATTACAAACTCAGTACCTTCTTCAACTCTCGAAAAACACTCCAAGCTGCCGCAGTGCTTTTCTCGAACAATCTCGCAGCTAATTGATAACCCTAAACCCGTTCCTTTACCGGCGGGTTTCGTAGTAAAAAAGTGATTAAATATTTTAGCCTTGACTTCTTCCGTCATTCCAGCGCCGTTGTCGGAAATGCGGACGATCGCCCGATCGCCCTCCGCGACTTCCGTGCTAATCTCAATTGTAGGACAGCTTCTGTGACCATTCAAAACACCCGCATTAGAACTGTCTCGCAAAACATCAATGGCATTGCTGATAATATTCATAAACACCTGATTTAATTGCCCTGCATAACATTCTACCAGCGGCAAATTCCCGTAATTTTTAATCAATTCGATACCCGGAAGTTTGCCGTTCGATTTCAGTCGGTGCTGGAGAATTAACAGAGTGCTGTCGATTCCTTCGTGAATCGAAGCCACACTCATGCCATCTTTATCTAAACGCGAAAAATTACGCATCGACGAAACAATCGCGCAAATTCTGTCAGTTCCTACCTTCATTGAAGTAATTAGTTTGGGCAAATCTTCGCGGAGAAAATCTAATTCTAATGTCTGAATTTCCTCCTGAATTTCTTCTACCGGATTCGGATAATGTTGGCCGTAGAGGTTGACCAAACGCAACAAATCTTCAACATAATTGCGTGCGTAGGCGATGTTCGCATCAATAAAGTTGATGGGGTTGTTAATTTCGTGGGCAATTCCTGCTGTCAATTCACCCAAAGCGGATAATTTTTCGGTATGTACTAATTGAGCTTGACTTTCCTGAAGTTTTTGCAAAGCTCGCTCTAATTCTCGGGCTTTTATTCTCAATTCTGCTTCAGATTGTTGCAGAGCTTTTTTAGCTTTTTTTCGCTCTTGAACTTCTTTAATTAAATAATTATTTGCTTGGCAAAGTTTGCCAGTTCTTGATTGCACTCGCTGTTCCAATACTTCGGCTAGTTCAGCCAGTGCTGTCTCGGCTTTCCGGCGTTCTGCAATTTCATTTTCTAATGCTAAATTTGCGGCTTCTAGCCTTGCTGGGCTGGGAAGTGCCAGTGCAAAAGGCATCAATGTCAACAGCAACAAAACTGAACTCCCAGCGACGAAAGCCGTAATCGCTTTCATGAATTGTGAGACTAAAGATTCAGGAAACCACAGATACCATGTTTGGATTACGTGAGTTGTGCCGCAGGCGACGAAGAATGCTCCGAATACCAAAAACATCCACTGAAACGGGATATCTCGCCCTTTGTAAAGCGAGTAAACCAGCATTGTGGGAATTGCATAATAGGAAATTACGATGATAACTTGCAGCCATTCCGACTTAAAAAATCCAGAGTTTGCTGAAGCCGTAGCAATTGCTAAGTCAACCATAAACAATCCTTAGTTAATTTGAATTGGGTTTAAATCTCACTAATTTTAAGTTTCTAGATAGATGCACCCTGTTGTTTGGACTTAATTTCCTATTTCGTTAGTGCTGTTTTTTGATTTGATTGGAAAAAACACTCTACCGCTCAAACTTTGGAGATAAATCCCGCCCACAGTGATTAAAAAGACGAAATAAGCAAAGCCCTGCACCAAATAAAGTTTGTCCGTGTAGCCAAACATCGCGCTCAGCAACAAGCCAGGAAACTTTTCTTGGGGAAGCACTTTCGAGGTATTCCACACCATCGGCCCGAGAATGCAAGAGTGCTCTTTGACAAATCTTTCGTAATAGAAACACATCCCTGCTGACTCGCGATTGGCTTGCGATAAAGTATTGACTGCGGTGTCAAAAAGTCCCAGAGTTGATACCACTAAACCCGCTACAATAAAGAGCAATAAAATGCCCATATACTTAAAAAACAGGCGGATATTAATTTTTACTCCCCATTTAAACAGCAGCACGCCAATTCCGGCGGCTGAAAGTATTCCTCCCAAAGCGCCGAGGGCTGGAAGAATGCCTTGTTGAAATTTAGCGACGACGAACAAAACGGTTTCAAATCCTTCGCGCAAAACGGCAATCAAAATTAAACTAAATACGCCCCAACCTGCATGAGATTTGTCCGTTAAGGCAGCACTTACTGCGCCTTCGACTTCGGCTTTCATAAATCGCGCTTGCTTGGTCATCCAGAGCAGCATCCAGCTCAGCATTGCTATTGCTAAAACTCCAAAACTTGCCTCTAGCAGAGATTCCATAATTGGTGCAAAGGGTTGATTGGATGCGGACAAAATTTGAATTGTCCAGCCAAACAGTACACCTATCAAAGCGCTGGCAATAAGTCCGACGGCGACACCGCCATAAACCCAAGGACTTAAATAACTTTGTCCCGATTTTTTGAGGCAAGCTAGAACGATTCCAACAACTAAGGCGGCTTCTACTCCTTCGCGGAGAGTAATTACAAATGTGGGTAATGCTTCGCTGAAATTCATTTTTTTTAATTAGAAGGAATAAGGAAGAAGGAAGAGGGAAGAAGGAAGAAGGAAGAGGGAAGAAGGAAGAAGGAAGAGGGAAGAGGGAAGAAGGCTTTAGTTATCCGGCGACTTAAGGAAGAAGGAAAAAGACTTACTTAATTTCGATAATATTTGAAAGGTTTGTAGTGCGGAGTTAACTCCGCACTACAAACCGTTTTTAAGAGGCGGGTTTGAGCACTTTTTGGCTGTCGTTTTCGATCGCCTTAATGAGCACGGCCACTTGTTCGGTGGTTTTTACCGGGGCTGGCGGCGCGATCGCAGTTGGCCAATTTGCCTTAAGTTCAGTCATATTAGCAACAATTGCTTTGTCGATATCCGGGTTAGTTTTAGCCACTTGAGCGGCAATATTTTGGTACAGGGTTTCCGCGTACATGACGAAACCCCGCGAATCTTGGTATTCAATAACTGCGGAAATTTTGCCGTTAGCAACTGCCGCTCCGTATTCGGAATTAGCTGTATCTAGCAAGCCGTTAATCACTTGCAGCACGAATTTCGGATCTTGGCGCTGCGCTTCGGGAAGGGCGGCAATTGCTCCATCTACAGCTTGCATTGATGTATTAAATTCTGCATTTACTTGAGCCGGATCTTTTGCACCAGCTTTAATTAAATCCTGCAATTTAATTAAAGTTGTCTTGAATTCGGGAACTTTTCGCTCGTTTAGCTGGTCTTCCACATCGGCATAAATTTCTTCTACCGGGTGACCGATGTGCGGTTCGGCTTGGTCTGGTTTGCCTGCATCCAAGAGTTCTTTTGCTACGAAAAGATGCCCTTTCATCAAGCCGAGTTTAGTCATGTAGTCTACATCTTTGGCTTCCCCTGTGAGGACGACATCTTCAATAGTTACCATGTCTTTAATTTGGTCAAATTGGGCTTGATTAATGACATTTTTAGAGACCAATTCTTCTGTTTTTCCGTAGGGGCGGCTGGCTTGAATTTTGTTAGAAAGTGCCGGAATTCCTAACTTGGCTTCGAGTTTATCTAACTCCGAAAGAATGGCGGTATTAATGTTAATGCCGGGTTTGCCGCCGTGATTCATGCTGTGGCCGCTTGTTGCTGCGGTAGTAGCAGTGGGGGTGGGTGAGGCGGTGCTGCCGGTGTTGGTGGGGGTGGAAACGCAACCAGTCAAAGCAACGAGGATGGCTGTAGCAGCGGCGGTCGGTAATTGGCGAAAGGATGGTAACATGGCAGTTGATGATTTTTGGGTTGGGTGCAGTTTGACTCGCCTGTTATCAAGAAACTTTCTTAATTATTTGCGAGTTAATGATTCTACCTATTTAGGATAAATTTTGGTAGATAATTTAAGATTTTCTTAACTAATAATCGGCGCATATCGATCGCGATTTGGGTTAAACGATGACTTCAAATAAACCCATGCAGCCTGCTTCGGCGATCGCATCTTGATGGGGATGAAACATATATTTTCCGCCGTAGCTGTAGCTAAATTCTAAAATATGTCGTTCAGCTACTCCCATTGTAATGACATCTGTTTTCTCGCTGGGAGTTAAAGTCATTCCCGTGCGATATACGTCAAAAAAATTGGCGTGCAGGTGAAAAGTCACGGCAGATTCATACTCAATCATGTTCATTACATACAGCCGGACAAGCTGATTTTTGTAGATCTGGATCGGGTTTTTCATATAATAATTGGGTATTCCGTTAAAAGCGTAAAGCTCATTCTTTTGGTTGTCGTTTACGTCGTAACCTCCCATGATTAACAGGATTTCGTCTGCTGGTGGGCGAGGTTTTGGCGGATCGACAATGAACATTCCATAAAGTCCTTTACCGATGTGGCGGGTCACTGGGGCAATGTGACAGTGATATAGATGCACGCCATAGGGAAGTGCGTCGAACTCATAGATAAACGCAGAGCCGTTTCGGATCGGTTTAACGCCGTCCATTTCTACCGGATGAACGCCGTGGAAGTGCAGCGAATGAGAATGTCCGGCTTTGTTAGAAAAAATGACCCGGATGCGATCGCCCTCAGTTGCTCTCAATGTCGGCCCGGGTACGCGATTGTTCACATTCCAAGTGTTGAAACTAACGGCGCTGTTAAGTTGGATGATCGATGTGTTCGCTTCCAGGCGAAATTCCCGCACCGTGCGCCCGTTTTCCCGCGTCACCGTGCCGTAATCAAAATCCCGCGCAATTTGCATCGGGTTGATCGTGCTACCTGGGACTGGATCGGCAGCCATTGGCGGTATTCTCGGTGCAGCCGATCGCTTTTGGGTGAAATTTTGCAGTGCGATCGCGCCTCCGGCTACCCCAGCACCAGCTATTCCTAGCTGTAGGAGTTGGCGGCGAGTCCAGTGCCCCGGCTTTTTCATCACGGAGCGATCGGATAAGTCTGCCATACTTCTTGATAATTATTCTCAAAATTTGAGCTGCATCCGAGTATAAGACATTTTTAGCTTATTGTCAATTTATGTCAACTGTTATTTTTTTATGCGAACTCAAGAAATTTCATAACGATTTCATTTAAGTGTGTCAACTTATATGTTGGGGGTTGGCGCTGGCGGCAGCTAATATCAATTCCGGTTGCACTCATACATGATGTTAACAGTGAATTTACTATTCCGATGAATAGAGGATTTGATATAACAATGTATACAAATTTATTGCTGTAAATTAATATTATGAGAGTTTTGCTAGTTGAAGACGAGCCAGATTTAGGAAAAGCGATCGAACGCACCTTAAAGCAGGAAAAATATATAGTTGATTGGGCGCAAGACGGCAATGAAGCTTGGGAATATTTAGAGAGTCATTGGATGCAATACACTCTAGCTATTTTTGACTGGTTGCTTCCGGGATTATCGGGAATAGAACTGCTGCAAAAGTTGCGCGAGAAAAATTGTTTTTTGCCAGTTTTGATGCTGACAGCAAAAGACAGGATGGAAGATAAAGTCGCGGGATTGGATGCCGGGGCTGACGATTATTTAGTCAAGCCCTTCGGGATGGCGGAAATGTTAGCAAGGTTGCGGGCCCTGCAAAGGCGATCGCCCCAAATTCAGCCCCAACAGCTACAAATCGGCAATCTAGCCTTAGATTGCGGAAGTCGCACTGTTTTTCATCTCAATTTCCACGGGAAACATCAGAATATTTCGCTGACTAACAAAGAATTTCAACTGCTAGAATATTTAATGAAACATCCGAACCAAATTGTCACTACCGACCAAATTAGGAATCAGATATGGGAAGCAAGCGCAGATTCTTTTAGCAATGTAGTAGCCGCTCAAGTGCGCTTGCTGCGGCGCAAACTCGAATCAGTTGATTGCGCGAATTTAATTGAAACTGTCCACGGTGTTGGATATCGGATGAAAAGGGGAGAGATATAAATTGATTGTTTGGTGGGGGCGGGTTTTTGAGCTTGTTTGTTTTTTGCTAAAATTTGGAGTTAAACAGCCCCTACAAGACACCTTGTTAAATATTAAAATTAATTGAACTTAATGTGAATCAAAACAAACTATTTAATCGAACTCGATCGCAATTAGCCATTTCCTATGCCGCAGTAATGGGTTTGATTTTAAGCTTGTTGGGATTTTGCGTATATAAGGCGATCGCCCACGCGCACTGGATCGCCATTGACCGCGAATTAGAATCGGTAGCAGGGACGCTGCACGACAGCCTAGAAATCAAGCTGCAGCAGCCCGGACGACTAGAACCAAGCGTCAATGAACTTTTGCCAAACCTCCACGTAATTGGAGTTAACGGCAGGAAAGAACAGTTTCCCAACCGCCATATTTTAAGCGCGCTGAATCAAAGTTATTATTATATTCGTTTATTTGACAATGCAGGGAATTTGATTGCTACAGCAGGCGCTTATCCCCAAGCATTGCCGCCGACATTTAACTCGCAACACTGGCAACAAATCGCTGATATTCAAGGCAATGTTTATCACCAAATATCTGTATCGCTTCACACAACAACACAGCAAGATTGGGGATATTTTCAAGTTGGACGCAGCTTGCAAGACTTCAAGGATTATCTCATGGTAGTCAAATTAATTTTGAAGTTGGGATTGCCGACAGCGCTGATTTTAGTCGGTTTTTCGAGTTGGTGGCTCGCCGGATTAGCGATGAAACCGATTTATGATTCTTACCGACAAATCGAACAGTTTACGGCGGATGCTGCCCACGAATTGCGAACTCCTCTAGCGGCATCTCAAGCAACTGTAGAATCGGCGCTGTTGATGCCAGAATTGGATGAAAAAGAAGCGCGGGAAATTTTGCGAACAATTGATCGCCAAAACCGACGATTGACTCAGTTAGTGGCTGATTTGTTGCTGTTGGCGCGGATGGACTCTCAGGTGAGATCCGATCGCCCTCAGCTTTGTTGTTTGAATGACTTGGTGAACGATTTAGTCGAGGAATTGGCGGCTTTGGCGAAATCTTCCGAGGTAGCGCTAACCTCCGAAATCCGCGTACAGCAGCCGTTGAATGTCGTCGGAGATGCCGATCGACTTTACCGTTTAGTTACGAATTTAATTGTCAATGCCATTCAATACACTCCGGCTGGGGGAAAAGTCACAGCGGTTTTAGATTGCACTCACCAGGAGGCGATAATTCAGGTGCAAGATACCGGTATTGGGATACCGGCGGCAGATTTAGCGCGCATATTCGATCGATTTTACCGAGTCAACAGCGATCGATCGCGCCATACCGGCGGATCCGGACTCGGATTGGCGATCGCGCAGGCGATCGTTACGGCCCACCGCGGCAGCCTCAGCGCCCGCAGCGAAGTGGGTTTCGGCAGCACCTTTGTCCTGCGGTTGCCTTTCTAAGGTACTATGTGAGGGAAACCGAATCATCTTTTTAGGGTAATCCCTTTGGCAAAAGATAGCGCGATCGCCCAAAATCAATAAATAGTCATTAGTCAGTTGGCTATTGTCAGTTGGCTGTTGTCAGTTGACAGTTGGCAGTTGGCAGTTGGCAGTTGATAGTTGATAGTTGGCAGTTGGCAGGGGCGGTGTCCCGTGCGGGCCATCTTAGTTGATAGTTTACTAATAACTAATAACTGATAACAACTAACAAATAACTACTGACTACTGACTAATGACGAATGACTCTTAAAAAATACCTAGCGAAGAACTATGACAGTTTTAGAACAGGGAACAATCTCTATCCATACCGAGAATATTTTCCCGATTATCAAGAAGTCGCTATACACCGACCACGAAGTCTTCTTGCGGGAACTAATTTCTAACGCCGTCGATGCCATTGCCAAACTCAAAATGGTTTCCCGTTCCGGCGAATACAGCGGCGACATTGGCGAACCGCAAATCAACATTGCGATCGACACAGAAAACAAAACCCTCTCAATTTCCGATAACGGCATCGGCATGACCGCCGACGAGGTAAAAAAATACATCAACCAAGTCGCTTTTTCCAGCGCTGAAGAATTTATTCAAAAATACCAAGGCAGCGGCGACGACGCAATTATCGGTCACTTTGGACTCGGTTTCTACTCTTCTTTCATGGTCGCCAAGAAAGTAGACATTGACACTCTTTCCTACAAAGAAGGTTCCCAAGCAGTACATTGGTCTTGCGACGGTTCCCCCGCTTTTGAACTATCAGAATCCAGCCGCACCGAACGCGGTACTACAATTACTCTCACTCTCCAAGATGAAGAACAGGAATATGTAGAAGCCAGCCGCATTAAGCAGTTAATCAAAACCTACTGCGATTTCATGCCGGTTCCCATCAAATTTGAGGGAGAAGAACTCAACAAACACAAAGCAATCTGGCGGGAATCAGCCAGCAATTTGCAAAAAGAAGATTACTTGGAACTGTACCGCTACCTTTACCCGTTCCAAGACGAGCCCCTGCTTTGGGTACACCTAAATACAGACTATCCTTTTATTGTCAACGGCATTCTTTTCTTCCCCAAATTGCGGCCGGATGTTGATGTTACCCAAGGTAATATTAAGCTATTCTGCAATCAGGTTTTTGTCAGCGACCACTGCGAAGAAATTATCCCGAAATTTTTGATGCCGCTGCGGGGAGTCATTGACAGTACCGACATTCCGCTGAACGTTTCTCGCAGTTCTTTGCAAAGCAATCGCACTGTGCGGAGAATCGCTGACTATATTGCGAAAAAAGTAGGCGATCGCCTCAAGGAACTTTACCGCGACGACCGATCGGAATACATCCGCTGCTGGCAAGATATCGGAACTTTTGTCAAGTTTGGAGCTCTTAACGATGACAAGTTCAAAAAGCAAGTCGAAGATATCTTAATCTACCGCAGCACCTACGAGCCAACAGCAGACAAGCCAGAAACTACAACCCCAGAAGTGCAGGTGCAAACAGAGGACGGAGATTTGTGGCAAGATGTAACTCCGAAATCGGATAGTTCCGCTTCGACACTGCCTTACACGACACTGAAAGAGTATTTGGAACGCAATCAAACACGTCACGAAAATCGCGTGTTTTACTGTACGGAACCTGCGTCTCAAGCAACTTACGTCGCCCTGCACAAAAGCCAAGGTTTAGAAGTGCTGTTTATGGATTCTTTCATCGACACGCACTTTATCAGTTTCTTGGAACGAGAATATTCTGATGTTAAATTCTTGCGGGTTGATTCGGACATTGACGACACGCTAATTGATAAAGAAAAAGAAGCGGAAATTGTCGATCCGGCGACGAATAAAACTCGCAGCGAACAAGTTAAAGAAATGTTCCAAAATGCTCTCAACAAGCCGAAAGTGAACATCCGCACCGAAGCTTTGAAGTCTGACTCTACTGAGGGTGCGCCACCTGCGATCGTCCTTTTACCGGAAGCTTTGCGCCGGATGCGGGATATGACGGCGCTGTTACAGCAGCAAGCAGCGGAATTCCCCGAAGAACACGTTTTGCTGGTGAATACGTCTCACCCGCTGATTCAAAATCTGGCGAATTTGAGTCAGGGTGCGATTATTCAAGACGGTGGCGAGTCTCCGTCGGCGCAGTTGGCGAGTATGATTTGTCACCACGTTTATGACTTGGCTTTGATGGCGCAGAAGGGTTTCGATGCTGAGGGGATGAAAGAGTTTGTCGAGCGATCGAACAATGTCTTGACAAAATTAACTGAACGTGCAATGTAATCTTGCAAGTGTGGCGCGCATTGCGCGCCTAGTCCTTGCTCTATAATAAAAGGCTGCATCACAAACAAGTAGTCTGGAGGGCAATATGTCACGGAAATGTCAGTTAACGGGGAAGAAGGCGAATAACGGTTTTGCGGTTTCTCACTCGCACCACCGCACTCACAAGTTGCAAGACGCAAATTTACAGTGGAAGCGGATTTGGTGGCCGCAGGAAAAGCGCTGGGTAAGATTGCACCTTTCTACGAAGGCAATTAAAACCTTGGAACACAAGGGTTTGGAAATTATGGCTAAGAAAGCTGGAATTAACCTTTACAAGCTTTAAATAACCTTGTTAATTGAGCAAAGGGCGATCGTATAAAATTAAAAGTGCGATCGCCCTTACTTTTACAAAAAAAGCCTTCCTAGTGAGGACTTCACTCCTTCTCCACGAATCAGAAAACAAACGACTCAAGTCCCGATTACAAACCTAGATTAGAACTACATTCTACATTTCAGTAAATAAGTAGTCATTTCACCTTTGCCTTTAACTTCGATCGCGCCACGACTTTCAAATACATACTTGTAGTGCAATATATAATAAGTTGCAGAAGTGACTTGAATACAGCCCGGTAAGCCGTGGGATTCCATGCGAGAAGCGGTGTTAACGGTGTCTCCCCACAAATCGTAAATAAATTTTTTAATCCCGATGACTCCGGCGACAACCGGGCCAGTGTTGATGCCGATTCTAATGCTGAAATCTTGATTGTGGATATTGCTGAAGTCAGTAATTGCCTGCTGCATATCCAGGGCCATTTCTGCGATCGCTTCTGCGTGATCCGGGCGAGCAATTGGCAGCCCTCCAACTACCATGTAAGCGTCGCCAATCGTCTTAATTTTTTCCAAACCGTGTCTTTCTGCTAGGTTGTCAAATGTCGAAAAAATTTCATTCAGCAAAGCAACTAATTCTGTAGGAGAAACTCGCGAACTCAATTGAGTAAAACCTACTATATCCGCAAATAAGACAGTAACATCAGCAAAAGTATCTGCGATCGTACTATCTCCCCGCTTCAACCGATTGGCTATTTCTTCCGGCAAAATATTTAACAGCAACCGTTCTGATTGTTCCTGTTGAACCCGCAGTGCACTTAAAGTATCATTCAGAGCATTAGTTCGTTCTTCAACTCTAAATTCTAACTCTTCATTCAGCTTATAAAGCGCCATTTCAGCTCGCCTGCGCTCTGTGATATCCGTACCGATTCCCAGCATTCCCACAAAATTTCCTGCCGCGTCAAACAGCGGTTTATTTGCCCACGATACCCAAACCAGCTCGCCGCTGCGCCGCATACTTTCATTTTCATTTCGCGTGTATTGTTCTGGGTTTTGCAAAATATCTCTCAACTTTGCTCCCAAGTCATTTCCTTTTGTATCTATCTCGGGAATAATTGTTCCCACTGCGTGTTTGCCAATTATCTCTTTTTCGTCGTAACCGAAAAACTTCTGTGCAAACTCGTTAAAAAAAGTAATATTTCCTTCCGTATCTATTTTTAAAATAATGCTGTTAGCATTTTCGACTAATTCCCGATACTTAATTTCACTTTGCCGCAGCGAATCCTCTGCTGATGCGCGTTCGGCTACAGTGGCAGCTAACAGCAGTGATGTAACTACAATTACGCTCATAAAAGCCTGCAAAAACAAGATAGCCTGATTAATATTGTCCGCTTTGGCAATAAAAGGGCCACCTCCCTGAGAACCTCCCCAAATGGCGATACAGGATACAATGAAAGATGCTAAAACAGCCCCGATCTGACCGAATTGAATGGTTGCCCAAATTACCAAGGGAAATGGCAAGTATTCGAGGGGATACCCGGAGAGATTACTTTCACTTTTTGAGTTGTAGACGAGCCAACTGACTGTTACTAATAACAGCAGGCATATTCCGGCACTGATTCGATTTACAATTGTTTGACTGCCTGTATTTTGTGGATGGCGTGTGGCTTGTTTTTGGTATATAATCAGCAGCAGGGGAGTAAAAATTACCACTCCCAATGTATCTCCAAGATACCAATTCCAGCGAATTGGCCAATATTCGCTCCACTCAATTAAACCAGTTACACCGAGGCGCAGCGTGCCGAGAGTGGAGTTAATTTGAGTGGCAACTACAGCACCGCAAAAGACTAAATTGACTACATCGATTAGCCGCTCAAGTGAGGGGCGAAAGTTGAGCTTGTGCAGCAAAGTAAAAGCGCACAAAGCTTGTAAACAAGCACAAAAAGCACTAATTGTTGCAAGTGTTAAAGACACATTAAGGTTAATAGTCTCGTAAAAAAATACGCCTAAAGCTATTCCCGGCCAAACTCGCCAACCAAATAATAAAATTGCGGCTTGTGCAATTCCTGCGGGCGGCCAGACGCAGGTAGCTAATTTATTTACGCCGGGGATTGAAACTGCTATTTTTGCTCCTAAAGCGTAAGCAAAGGCAATGGCAGCTATTTTTGCTAAGTATTGCCAATTTATAGATTGAGCAAATCGCAGAAACAGATTTTTGTTTTGGTTCATACTGAGCTTTATATTTTTAACTGGCTATGCCCACAGCCAAGACGATTAGGATCTAATTAATTGCATAAATATGAGCTGAACATTGTTTATTCCTTTTTCCCTCTGTTTTTCCTCTTCCTTCTTCCCTCTTCCTTCTTCCTTCTTCCTTCTTTTACAATTTAATGCCTGTGAGAAAATAAGTGTTCATTTCACCTTTGCCTTTGACTTCGATCGCGCCACGACTTTCAAATACATACTTGTACTGCAATATATCATAAGTTGCAGAAGTGACTTGAATACAGCCCGGTAAGCCGTGGGATTCCATGCGAGAAGCGGTGTTAACGGTGTCTCCCCACAAATCGTAGATAAATTTTTTAATCCCGATGACTCCCGCGACAACTGGGCCGCTGTTGATGCCGATTCTGATGCTGACATCTTGATTTTGGGTGTGGCTGAAATCAATAATTGCCTGCTGCATATCCAGGGCCATTTGGGCGATCGCCTCTGCATGATCGCTGCGGGGCAGGGGCAGCCCTCCAACTACCATATAAGCGTCACCAATGGTCTTAATTTTTTCCAATCCGTGCTTTTGGGCTAGGCGATCGAAGGTGGAAAAAATGTCGTTAAGCAGCGAAACCAATTCCGGCGGAGAAATTTGGGAACTAATTTGGGTAAAACCGACTATATCGGCAAACAATACTGTTACTTCGGCAAAAGTATCGGCGATGATGCTTTGGTCTTGTTTGAGTCTTTCGGCGATCGCTTGTGGTAACACGTTGAGCAGGAGGCGATCGGATTTTTCTTGTTCTAAGCGCAAAGCTGCCTCAGCTTCTTTGCGAGTTGTGATATCTTCAACAGTACCTTCGTAATAAAGCAAATTTCCATGTATGTCGCAGACAGTATAAGCATTTTCGGCAGTCCAAATTATACTGCCATCTTGACGGTAAACTTGAGATTCTAAATCCGATACTTTGCCGTTGATTCGCATTAAATCTATGACTTCAGCGCGCTGTTCTTGATCGACATAGAGCTGGCGATTAATATCAGTTAAATTTGCCATCAACTCCTCGCAGGAACTGTAACCATAAATGCGAATCAAAGCAGGATTGACGCTGAGATATTCCCCATCGGGAGTAGTTTGAAAGATGCCGACGATCGCATTTTCAAAAATGCTGCGGTATTTGGCTTCAGCTTGCCGCAGCGCTGCTTCAGCGCGCTGGCGTTCCCGCGCTTCTACGGCAAAAGTTACAGAGTCTGTTAGAGAAACAGCGAAACTTTGTTCTTCAATAGTCCAATAGCGCGGCATTCCTACGTGTTCCAAACAGAGAACTCCTGCTGTTTCTCCGCCTATTTGAATCGGCGTGTCTAGCATGGAAGTGATGCCCAACGGAATTAGGTAATCTTCCACAAATTCTCTAGTTCTGAAATCTTTTTGCGCGTCAAAAGCAGCAATTGCTCGTTCTTCTTGAAGTGTGTGAAAATAGACAGGATAGTCTGCTTCTGCTAATTCCATACCCTTTGAGTGCTGGTTGGCGGTGCGATCGAACAAATCCAAGCACTCCATCTTAGATTTAGGGCGATCGTACAACCAGACACTCGATCGCGCAACTTCCAGAGTACGGCTAGCAGTCTCAGTAATTTCTTCAAGTGCTTTGGTTAAATCGCCTTGATTCAGCGCTTTATTTTTGGCTAAATCAATTAATGCCGATTTCTGTTTCTGTAGCTGAAGTTCGCTTTGTTTCAGGGCATTTGTCCGCTCTTCTACTCGTATTTCCAGCTTTTCATTCAACTTTTGTAAGGCTATTTCGGCGTTGCGGCGATCGGTGATATCTGTGCCGATGCAGAGGATACCCTGGAGTTCTCCCGCTGCATCAAACAGCGGTTTATTTGCCCAAGATACCCAAATGCGAGATCCGTCACGCCGGATATTCTCATTTTCATAGTTAGTAAAGCGATCGGGATTTTGTAAAATTTCATTATAAACCAACTCTAAGTTATTCCCTTCGTCGTCGGTTTGGGGAAGAATTGTTCCCACTGCATTTTTGCCCAGGATTTCTTTCTGATTGTAGCCAAACAACATTTCGGCAAACTCATTAAAAAAAATAATTTTACCTTTTGGCTCTAATTTGACAATAATACTGTTAGCATTTTCCACCAACTCTCGATATTTGATTTCACTTTCTCGCAGAGAATTTTCGGCCGCTGCGCGTTCGGCTACCGTCGCTGCCAATAACAGCGAAGTAATCGTAACTACAGCCATAAAAGCTTGTAAAAATAAAATAGCCTGACTAATATTTTCTGCTTTGGCTATAAACGGCCCGCCTCCATTAGAACTGCCTAAAATTGCGATCGTTGAGACAACTAACGATGCCAGAACAGCCGCCCGCTGACCGAACTGGAGCGCCGCCCAAATTATCAAAGGAAACGGCAAATATTCAAGGGGATAGCGAGAAATAGAAGCGTCATTTTTCGATTCAAATACAAACCAGCTCACCCCAATTAATAAGAGCAACCATACTCCCCGCCAAATTAAATAATTTTTCGGAAGATATGTTTGTAGTTTTAAACGATCGGCGGTTACTTGAGGACGAAAAAATATCAGGATTAAGGGAGTCAAAATCAAAACTCCCATTGCGTCACCCAACCACCAATTCCACCGAAGCGACCAATATTCTGACAAATCTACTTTACCAGCCAAATATATGGAAAGAGCGCCGATAGTACAACTAATTTGAGTAGAAATTAGACCGCCAAACAAGATTAAATTAACTACATCTTTCAAACGTTCTAGAGAGGGACGAAACCTCAGCCACCGCAGCACAGTTGCTCCAAAACTAGCTTGCAGAATAGCACCAATGTTTCCTCCCAGCCAAACCGCAAATATCTGTTCAGTTGGGTTAACAAAATTGAGTAAAAATATACCTAAAACAATCGCAGGCCAGACTTTTCTGCCAAACAATAAAAGTCCGGCTTGTGCAATTCCTGCGGGGGGCCACACCGAGGCAGCAAACGGATTGACACCTTGAATTGCAAATGCTAGTCTCGCCCCCACGGCGTAAGCGATCGCAACGATAGTTACTTGGGCTAAGTAGCGCCAAATTCGGGATTGAGGGAATCGAAGAAACTGACTTATATTCAGATTCATATCGCACCTTATTACTCGTTAATGTAGGGTGCGCACTGCGCACCTTACCTCTATACGTTGCGCACTGCGCACCTTACCGTTATTAAGGCTTATTTGAGGGCTGCCTCAATCCACTCTTTCAAAGTAGAATTGACTTCCTCAATGAGAATTTCATGGGATTTGTGAGTTGCTCTTTCCACAATTTCAACTTTACCTGATTTCAGCGAACGACCTGTAACAATGCGATAGGGAATGCCGATTAAATCAGCATCTTTAAATTTAACTCCGGCTCGTTCGTCTCGGTCATCTAGTAGGGTTTCAATGCCAGATTGATTGAGTTCTGCGTAGAGTTTTTCGGCGACTTCTACTTGTTGGGCGTCGGAAATGTTGGGGATGCTAATGATGGCGTGATACGGCGCGATCGCCACTGGCCAGACGATCCCGTCTTTGTCGTAGGATTGTTCTACGGCAGATTGAGCCAGCCGCGACACGCCGACACCGTAGCAGCCCATAATTAAGGGCATTTCTTCGCCTTGTTCGCTGGTGTAGGTGGCGCCCATTGCTTGCGAGTATTTGGTTCCTAATTGGAAGATGTGGCCGACTTCGATACCTCTGGCGCTTTGCAAGGTTTGTTCCGGGTTGTGCATTGCCCGATCGCCCTTTTTGGCCGTTCTGACACCTACAACCGTTGCTGGTAGCGGAAATTCTTTGTTCCAATTAGCCCCGACAACGTGGTATCCTGACTCGTTACAACCAGTGACAAAGTTGGTTAGATCGACTGCAGTGCGATCGACCAAACGCAAAAACTTAGAATTTACCTCCTTGCTTCCAGCGATATAATCATCAGCAAGATCCGGAGCCATATAACCCAGAGGCAAAGATTTAGCCGCCCATTTCCCCTGAGCTTCCGCATCAGGAACCGTCAAAAATAAAACAGTTTTAGCTTGATAATTTGGTGCTAACTTCGTCAATTCATTCAGCAACTTTACCTGATTCACATCTTGGTCGCCGCGAATACTTACCAATACCAAAACTGTAATACCGCTGTCATAAACAGCCTGATAAAGTACATTTTTGACAACTTGCGTCGGAGAACACTTCAAAAACTTGCCCAGTTTATCAATTGTGTCAGTTCCCGGCGTTTCCCGCTTTTCAAAAGTTGTAAAGGGCGACAGTTCCGCATCAGCAGGAATCGATACAGCCTTCTCCACATTAGCAGCATACTGACCGTCTTCAGTATAAAGAACTTCATCCTCACCCGCTTCTGCCAGCACCATAAACTCTTGAGAACCAGAGCCACCAATTGCACCAGAATCGGCATCTACTGCTCGGAATTCCAAGCCCGATCGGCGCAGCATATTGCTGTATGCTCGATCCATATCCTGATAAGTTTTTTTCAAACTTTCTTCGCTCGTATGAAAAGAATAGCCATCTTTCATAATAAACTCGCGACCGCGCATCAACCCAAAACGCGGGCGAATTTCATCGCGAAACTTAGTTTGAATTTGATAGAGATGCAAAGGCAACTGCCGATAGGAACGAACCATATCCTTAGCAATTGTAGTAATTACCTCTTCGTGAGTTGGGCCCAATCCCAACTCAGTATCGCGACGGTCTGTGAGAGAAAACATGATACCTTCAGCTTGAGTGTAGGTATCCCAGCGACCGGATTCCCGCCACAAATCAGCAGGTTGCAGTTGCGGGAGCAGGCATTCTTGAGCGCCGGTAGCATCCATTTCTTCCCGCACAATTTGGGAGACTTTTTTGAGAACTCGCCACATCAAAGGCAGATAAGCGTAAATTCCGCTACCGATGCGCCGGATGTATCCCGCACGGAGTAATAGTTTGTGGCTGGGAATTTCTGCTTCTGCAGGGTCTTCCCGCAGAGTGACAAAAAGCATTTGAGAGAGTCGCATAGCTGATTTCCTTAAAATACCGGATGATTGTAATCTCAGATTAACTTCTGATATTATCAGAACTAAGCCAGATTTGATTAAATCTATGAACAAAATTTGGAAAAATTATCAAAAAGGTATGACAGCATTTGATAATTGTCACTCTCCTACTCTGCAATCTCAGTGGATTGCCTTAAAAGATGAAATAGGAGAATTTGTTAGGGAACCTAACTTGAGCGAAACTTGGGATGTTCTTCATGCTGCTGGTCGATTGGTGTACAAACTAATCGGAATTCCTTTAAATTTAGTTGCCTATCCTACTGTTTGCAAACACAGTCAACGTTTCGAGGAATACGGGTGTATTCGCAGCCGACGCAACTGCGAGGGTAAATGCTGCCAAAAGTTGACAGTTGATGGTTAATAGTTGATAATTAATAGTTGATTACTAGAGTTTTAAACAGTTGATATCTGATAATTTTGACGAGCAGATTTAACTGTTTTTAACTGGTTTAACTGGTTCCCAGCCAGAGCATGAAATTTTCCAGAAGCAGAGCCTCCGCTGCAACAATGGAGGCCGAGCCTGCCGATCTGCATTACCAGGTATAGCTTGGTAACGAGTAACGAGTAGCGAGTAGACGAGTAGTGGCGAGGTTTTTAAACACTTGATAGCTGACAATTCTCATGACTAGATTCATCCACGACCAATTCGCCAAACAGTATCTCAAAGAACTATTAACCCCTCTGGGCAAAGTCGAAACCAGCCTCGACATTGCTGGAGAAGTGAGGCAGATTGACGTTTTTTTTGCCCCCAAAGCGGAACCAGAAGTCGAAGCAACAGCCCTCGGCATTTTGGGTCAAATTGCAGCAAAACCCGCTGTATTGGAACCATTCCGCAGTCCTGTTCAAACTGGAGAAATTCGCAGTTGTTTGGGCAAACTATTTGATGTCCACGCCGAATATGAACGAGTCGCAGCCAGAGATAATAGCAGGATTGCAGAGGCAGACTTGCCACAACTCTGGATACTGTCGCCGACGGTTTCCGACGTTATGTTAGCTGGATTTGGAGCGATTCCCGAACCCGAAAATTGGGTAAATGGAGTTTATTTTCTGAGTCCGTCTCTGAAAGCAGCAATCATTGCCATTCACCAACTGCCCCGCACTCCCGAAACGCTGTGGCTGAGGATTTTGGGGAAGGGAAACGTGCAAAAGCAAGCTATTGCCGAATTGAGAGAATTACCCTCAGATAATTTCTTTCGGTTGAGCGCGTTAGAATTGTTGTACAACTTGCGAACGATTTTAGAAGTCCGTCAAGACATAGATCGAGAAGATCGGGAGTTAATTATGGAACTGTCACCCCTCTATTTGCAACGGCTTGAAGATGCAACTCAGCGAGGTATCCAGCAAGGTATCCAGCGAGGTATCCAGGAAGGTATCCAGGAAGGTATCCAGCGAGGTATGGAGCAAGTTCAGCGCACTAAACGCCTGATGGTTGAGAGTCTACTACAAGTGAAATTTGGCGAGATTGATGAAGAATTAACCCAAATAATCGAGCCTTTGATTCTACTAGAAGCCCTCGAAATCACGCGAATTATCCAGCTAGATCGCACTGAATTACTAGCTCGTTTTGATCAGTCGAAACATCCACCGGAATCCTAACTCAGCAGCGCACTATACAATCTGTATGGTGCGCCAAATATCACTTTACTATTTATTAAATATCGAAACTATCAGGAGTTGATTATGGAACTGTCACCCCTCTACTTGCAACGACTTGAAGATGCAGCAACTCGGCGAGGTATCCAGCAAGGTATTCAGCAAAGTAAACGCCAGATTATTGAGAGTATATCACAAGTGAGATTTGGTGAAATCGATGAAGAATTAGCTCAAATAATCGAGCCTTTGATTCAATTAGAAACCCTCGATGATTGCACGCGACTGATTATGCAGCTAGATCGATCGCAATTATTAGCTCGTTTTCAGCCTGAAAGTCAAAGGGAATCCTAAAAAGCCAGCGCACTCTACGATATGTAGGGTGCGCGGCATCCCACTTTACTACTATTGATAATTACTAGCCGTCGCCCCCGCCTCAAACCTGCATTTTTTGGGCGAACTCTACGGCTACTCCTCCCAAATCAACTCATTTCTGACTTTAGAGGGATTTATTTTTCCGCTTCCAGAGCCATAATCAGTAGTAAGGATGACATAACTAAAGAACTGATTTACTATTCATCCTTATTTCACGAATTAGGGCTTCCTTAAGATAAAGCCTGACGAAAAAAACCACCATCTAAAAAGTGTCAATTCCCCTAGTTAAATGTTAGGGGCTAATTTCAATATGCCTGAACAGGTATCAAATTTTAGGAGGTAATTTATGTTTGAAAGTGAGTTATTAATGTCGCTGTACAGTCCCAAATTCAATATTGCCCAAATGCCGGTGCAAAGAGATGTCCCATTCCAGCACCCGGATGTCGCAGGGCTGATGTTTCTAAGTCCTCAGTTTTTCGTGGCATTGATCGCCGGAGTCATTATGGCTTTCGGCTTCCAATTCCTGTTAACAAATTTCTCGATTGCCGCCAAAATATCTAATTGGGACGACGCTTTACCCGATGATGATGACGATTCCGAAAGTTTTGGTACTAAAATTCGGAAGACTGAAGGTCTAGTGGGCGGTTGGATTTTAGTCACAGTTAACATAGCTTTATTTGTAGCTTGTTTTCTGGCAGTCAAATTAACTTCAATTTCCTCGGTAGATGGAGCGGCAATTATTGGTGTTGTCATCTGGGCTGCGTACTTTTTAACCCTGGTATGGCTGGGTTCTAGCGCCGTCGGCTCGATGATTGGTTCCTTGATAAAAACTGCTTTTTCAGGCATTCAAGGCGTTATGGGTACTGCCGGTTCAGCGATCGGCGGCAAGATGGCGGGCGACCAAATGGTCAATACTGTAGAAGCATCTGTGGCTGCTGTCCGCCGCGAATTGAGCTCGGCTGTAGACCCGGAGAGCATTCGCGAAACACTGCAAGATTATGTGGGTTCTTTGCAGTTGCCGAAGTTAGATGTCAAGGAAATTCGCGGTCAATTTGAAAAGTTGCTGGGGGATGCCGATATCAAATCTCTGGCGGGAACCGATGTTTTAAAGAATGTTAACCGCCAGACTTTTGTGGATTTAATTAGCAGCCGCAGCGATTTTTCTAAAGAGGAAATAAATCAAGTTGCTGACCAACTAGAAGGCGTTTGGAAGCAAACATTTGGCAAGCAGCAAGAAAAGAAAGACCCGAATTTAGAGTTAGTTGATTTTCTCAAGTTTGCGGCTCCCGATTTGCTGAAGTCTGACGAACTTAACGCCAAGCTGTCTCAAATTCTGGAAAATCGAGAAAATAAATCGGAGTCCAGTGGAGGCATGAACCGGGCGATGCAGTTGGGTGTGGAAGCTCTGGTGGGCACTGTTTTGTCGCGGACTGATTTGTCGGATTTGGATGTTGAAAAAATTTCTGGTCAGTTGCAGCAACTAACTGCAAAAGGAAAGGAAAAAGCTAAGTCTTTGAGCGAGAAGGTGGGCGATAAATTGCCTGCACTGCCTTTCAATACAGCTAAGGCTGATGTGGAAAATTACTTGCTGAATACTCAACCTTGGCATCTCAACCGAGAAACTATCAAGCAGGAATTTAGGGATGTTATTTACGATCCCGAAGCTTCTCCGGGGGCAGTTTTGCGCCAGTTAGAGATGTTTAATCCTGAGTATTTTGTAGGGATTTTGGGCCGCCGCGAGGGGTTTAGTCAGGAACAGGCGACGGAAATTGCCGAACAGCTTGAAGGTGTCCGTCAAGAAGTTTTGGGAATTGTTCGAGATGCTGCGGGTGAGGAACAGTCTCAAGATTTACGCAGCCGAGTTGAGAATTATTTGCGATCGACTGGTAAGGAAGAATTGAATCCTGAAGGTATCGAGAAGGACTTCCAAGCGCTTTTGGACGATCGCGATGCTGGTTTTGAGGCGTTGCGCGATCGCCTGTCGCAATTTGACCGCGATACTTTGGTACAATTGCTCGGCCAGCGGGAGGATTTCAGTCCAGAGGAAGCAGATCAGTTAATCGGCCGACTGGAAAGTTCGCGCGATCACGTAATTGCCAAATCTCAAGAATTGCAAGAGCAAGCGAAATCGAAAGCGCAAGAAGTGCGGCAAAAGGTAGAAGAGTATCTCCGCAATACTAATAAGGAAGAACTCAATCCTGAAGCGATCGAGCGCGAGTTTCAAACGCTGTTAAGCGACCCGGAAGCGGGATTGAAAGCGCTGAGAGAACGCTTGTCTCAATTCGACCGCGATACGCTGGTGCAACTGCTGTCGCAGCGCCAAGACCTCAACGAAGAACAGATAAATGGGGCGATCGACAAAATCGAATCCGTGCGCGACAACATTATCCACGCACCGCAAATAGTGGCGGATAAAGCTAAGGAACAGTACGAGGAAGTTACTGGCAAAATTGGTGAGTACCTGCGGAATACCAACCTGGAAGAACTCGATCCTGAAGCCATCAATCAAGATTTGACCAAATTGTTTGAAAATCCGAAAGAAGGCGCTTTGGCGCTGCGGGAAAGGCTGTCTCAGGTCGATCGCGAAACCTTAGTCAAGTTGCTTTCGCAGCGGGAAGATTTGAGCGAAGAACAAATCAATCGGACGATCGATCGCGTGCAAGATTCGATTCGCAGCATTGTGAAATCGCCCCGCCGCTTGGCATCTCGCGCTCAAAAAACTGTCAAGGATTTCCAAGGAAGTTTGGAAAATTACTTGCAGAATACCAACAAGGAAGAACTCAATCCCGAAGGTATCAAACGCGATTTGCAGTTGCTATTTAACGAGCCGGGAATGGGGATGCAAAGTTTGGGCGATCGCCTGAAGCACTTCGATCGCGGTACGCTGGTAGCCTTGCTGTCGCAGCGGGAAGACATCTCCGAAGAGGAAGCTAACCAAATTGCCGATCGTATCGAATCTGTCCGCAACGAATTTGTCGAACAACTTCAAATGGTGCAAGACAAGTTCCAGTCGGCAATTGACGGTATTTTCGGAAAAATTCGGGATTACCTCAATTCGCTCGATCGACCAGAACTCAACTACGAAAGCATCAAACGAGACTTCCGCAAAGTATTTGACGACCCGCAGGCCGGATTTGACGCGATTAAAGAGCGTTTAGGCGAGTTTGATCGCGGTACTTTAGTAGCGGTAATTAGCTCTCGCTCCGATATTTCAGAAGGCCAAGCTAACAAAATTATCGACCAAATTGAAGGAGCCAGGGACAGCGTGCTATCGCGCTCGGAACGCCTGCAAGAGCAAGCCAAAAAACGCATTAAAGATATCAAGAAAAAGACCAAGCAGCAAGCAGAAGATGCGCGCGAAGCCGCAGCAACTGCTGCTTGGTGGCTGTTCGGTACAGCTCTAACTTCTGTGGTTGTTTCGGCCCTGGCTGGAGCAATAGCAGTCGGCGGTATTTCGGGTTTGTTTAGCTAGAATTTCAACAAGTTTCAATCAAAATTCTCCTGATTCTAGGCTGGCTGTGTGCCAGCCTATTTTTTTGGGAATAATATCGTATTCGCTCCAACGGCAAAAAATGTTCGAGCGATCGCACCTATGTACTCAAAAATGAACAAAAACTGAATTGCGCTCGATCGAACTTGACGCTCTCAATCTAATTGACCTGAGACACACCGCATCATCCTTTAGTTGTAAACTTCCTACCACCTTCGGAGCCGCCACCACTAATTACTGTCGGGTTCATCTCTACCTTCAGCAAGATTCTAGCCTCCCTATTTATTTGCTAATTTTTATTCAGTAGCAAAACAAGTTTTTGCCATAAACAAACAGAGCAATACATATTATTTTGGAGACTGACATGACATTTTCTACTACCAGCGCCTACGACCAAGGAAAAGCCGATATGCAGAGCTTGAATGTAGACGATCAATTAGGTTTGCTGTGGTTTGTTTACACCGAAATGGGCAAGTCAATCACGCCAGCGGCTCCGGGTGCTGCCGGTTCCGAAATTGCTGAGGGTTTGTTCGAGCAAGTCAAGCCGCTGCCCAAGGAAGAACAACTGCAAGTAATGCGCGACATTGCCTCAAAAGCCAATACTGAAATCAGCCGGATGTACGGCTCAATGAGCCCTGAAACCAAGCTGGCTTTTTGGTACTTCTTGGCAGTAGGAATGGACGAAGGAACTATTATTCCCGTACCTTCCGACTATAAACTTCCCGAAGCTGGAAATGCTTTATTAGCAAAGATTAAGGGCATGGATTTTCAGCAGCAAATTGATTTCCTGCGCGGTACAGTTTTAGAAATGGGTGCTGAAGCCGCTTCAGGGGCTGGAATTTAATATCAAATCCTCTCTTCATCGGAGTAGTAAATTCACGGTTGACTGTTGAATGTTGACTGTTGAATGTTGAATGTTGAATGTTAACTGTTAACAGTTAACATCATGTATGAGTGCAACCGGAATTGATTTAATTTCAGTACAATCAGCACGAGCAATCAGAAACCAGTTTTTTTTGCCAACATACTGCATCAACGCTTTTAATGGTGCAAAAGGTTGGTTTAATATTGACCTGCAATTCCTGCGTAAAGCGGGAATTGCAGGTCAATAGCAATTTCCAGCTAATAACTGAATTCAGCAGCTATGTTTCCCACAACTTCCGGCGCACCTGCTATTAAACGCATATCTTCACAGGCCACTGTAAGCAAGGGCTGACCTAAGTTTAAACTAGCAAAATGACTTTCTTCAGTTACTTCTAATTTACCTTTAATCAAACCGATTCGAGACTGAAACTCTCCTTTGAATATTAGCAAATTTCTGCGATCGGTGCTGAAAACATTTCCGCTAAAAGGTACTGGTAGTGCTAAACTTTGCTGACTGTAATTGAGACTGCACAGTTGACGGTTTGCTTGGCTAACTGTAACTCGGTAGCCTAGCGGTGTTGCTTTTACCGCATCGTTACCTTCCCAACTAAATTGAGCTAATTCTTTAGGGAGTCCCCAAATTGCGCGCCCGCCGGCTACCGAGTTAGGGTTGTCTACGTAGATGTGGGAAATCCAAGCGCCCCATTTTCCTGCATAATTGGCGATCGCGCTTACGACAATTAACTCATTGTACTCCATCACTGAACCCAATCCGTAGGAGGATATATAAACTCCACCTAGGGTTTTTCCGGGCAATACAGAGACTATTTCTAACTCAGATGGAACCAAGGGACGCACCCGTGCGACATCTATTAATTGTAAAGTCTGAACAGCATAACCTTGCAAATTCCAAGGTGCAGGTGGATATACCATTTTCAGGGATTTTATGTGGGATATTTTATACTTATTTTAGCTCAACTTCTAAAACAGCAACTGGTTTTGGTATTTATTTATAAAGTTTTTGGAAAATTATTTAAGTCTTAATGTTTGTATTCTCAAAAAGTACCAGGTAAAAACCTTTGCCGAAAATCAACCCTCAGATAGCATTAGCGTAGAATATCGCCGTCATGATGTTGGCGGAACTTTCGAGTGTTGCCTTCCTGGGGGGGGAAAGTCTTGAAAGTTCCCTTCCTTAAGGCGAAAACATGAGTCGTTCAACCTCAACCCCTACTCCCCTTTTAAAAGGGGATTTAGGGGGCTCTTTATCTACTTAGTCGCATATCCCGTACTCACCAAAAACTCGCGCAATTTCGCAAAGAATTGATTGCGATCGCGCCCTTGATAAACTTTGTCCAACAATTGCCAACCTTCCGCCTCCTGGCCCGCAACATACTTACTAGCCATGAAAGCGGCCAACACCCCTTTTACCTCTGCATCTTCGCTCGATCGCTTTCTAGATTCCAGCCACAGTTCAGCAGAATTCGTGTATACTTCCACGGGATACTGCTTAGTAACATCTTCCATTTTACCTTGGTGGTACTGCCAAATTTGCAGTGGCAACCGAGAATCCGCATAATTTGTAAAAGCCTCTGCAAATCGCCCGTCTAGACTCTTGAACTCCGGGATATCATTTTTGCCAAAATCGACAATTTCGTAACTCACATTGCCCCAAAAATGCTTGATGTGAGTGTATTTTTTGGCTGCTGAGTCGTAGCGGTAAATAAACGAATAATTGCAGCAGCGGACACCGCTATTGATTGAGACTAAATCTGCCATCACTTCCGGTTCTTTGTCGCCGTCAAAATCGCGGATTCGCACCGATAACAAACGCCCTTCTGATACTTCTTCGTTGGCTTTTTTGTCGGGATTGTCTACTAGAGAACGAGTCGGAATTAGCACTGGTTCGTCTAATAAAGTTTGACCGTCTCGGATGATTTTGATGCGGATATTTTTGGCATTTTCTCCTTCTTTGACGAAAGAAACTTCTGCCCTAATATTCCCAGATTCCGAGGTTTCTGTGGTTCTCGCCGGGCCGACATTCGTTGGGACTTGGGCGATGTATTGCGAGGGAACTAAGGCTGTTTGTCCGGGTTTGGCGATCGCCTGACACAAGAAAGTTGCTACTTCGGCGCGGGTTGCATTGCGCGTTGGTTCTAGCTGTTTGACGGCGGGATAATTGACTACAAGTTGTTTTTCTGCTGCGGCGGCGATCGCATTTCTTGCCAATTCTGGAATTTCCGGCGCATCTTCAAAAGTCGCATCCAAAATCTCAGCCGCTGGCCCTGTAGGCGTATATTTCAAGCCGCTGCTTAATGCTACCAAAACCTGCCAGCGGGGAATGTTAAGAGTTGGGTTAAAAATACTGCCGCTGTAACCGGATAGAAAACCCGTCTGATAAGCTTCTCGAATTGGTTTGTAACCCCAGTAGTTCGTGGGAATATCTGCAAAGTCGATCGGATTGCGGACTGTTTTTGCATCTGGAAAAGCCCTACGCAGCATTGCCGCAAACTCAGCGCGACTGACTGGGCGGTTCGGGCGAAAACTGCCGTCTTCGTAGTAGCCACTGATGATTTTTTTGTCTGCTAATTCTTCTATGCAACCTTGGGCCCAATGGTTTTTAACATCCTGAAATTTGGCCTCGGCCAATGCCGGGGCTACATTCAGGCCTGGAAACACTAAATTTCCGATGATTGTTCCCAAAGCTGCGACTAAAGCGATGACAGCTTGACGTTTGTGCGATCGAACCATAGAACAGCCTCCTTTGTCACCAAATTTGCGATCGAAACTCACGCAAGGTTTACATAGTATACCAGTCGCCAAGGCCCTTTGGTCATTGCTCCCTGAGCGTAGTCAAAAAGGTTCAATAACCATAAATGCTTTAACAACCTTGGCGGTTGCTATATCAGGTATTCCAACCCGATCGAGCGCTTATTTAGAATCCAAAGTCATCTCCATCAACATTTTTGTTTTCATTGTTAATTCTTCGGGATTTCCTGCAACTTTAATAATCATTTCAGAATTAGAATTGATAGAGACGACAGAACGAACAGGCATTAATTGATCCAGTCGCATTATAACTTCTCCCTGACCCTGAGACGCAAAAGATTTTATGGCCATAGTAGAGCCAGCAGGTAATTGGGGTAAAGTCAAATTTTGGGGATTTGCTTGTTGTTCTACGCTAGTTTTGAGAGTAGCAACTCCATCTTGCAAGCCAATCAATTCATAGGTAGCAATTTGATTCAGATTCATGCCACTGACATTAGATGGAAAAGAGATACGCCATTTAGCGCCTTTCCCAACTGCTTCTGCCGGCAGAGGCGAGGCAAGCTGTTGTAAAGATTTAGACATATTTTGAACCATTTGTTTGGTGTTGTTGTCCGCTTCTTCCGGCAAAGTAAAGCTACCTCCTTTACTCGCGCCCCGACTATCCATGATGAAAGAACCTTTCAATCCAACTAACTTTTTAACTGCCGCTCGCATACTATCCAGGGCCGCAGTTGGCAAATTTGGAGTATCAGCAGCAATATCTGCACTAGCGTATAAAAAATCGTAGTGAATATCTCCATTGGTATCAATTTTGGTGACTTTTGTGTCTATATTTAAGACCATTGTCGGAACTTTATTCACCTTCGTACTTCTGCCGGCTGCAGACACTTCCATCTCCATTTTTACAGCCATAGCAGTCGTTTGTTTGACACCTAAACTTGGTTTTAAACGCAACTGTTGTCGGGGTTCGACTCCGGAATTTAGTAGTTCGACTTGAACGGGTTTTGCGTCCATCCTAGGCTCGGATACGTCACCGGCTGGCTGCTGGACGATAAGTGGAATCTCAGCACTGAGGGACGCAGGAGAAAGCTCGATCGCCCATCCGGCACTTGCCAAACAAAGAGATGTAATAAACAGTGTTTTTTTCATTGACTTAATTTCCGGTTATTTGAATATTTGCCTGTTGCCACAGTCGATCGATTGTTACAAATTTGTAACCTTTATACAAAAGCAATGGAATTATTTTATCAGCAGTAGCGGCAACATCTTCGCCGCCGGAATAGCCGTCGTGGAGTACAATAATTGAACCGTTTTCTGTTTGCTGCACGACGCGGCTAGTAACTTTCATCACCCCCGGCCGCACCCAATCTTCCGGGACGACACTCCACATTACGGGACGATATTCCCACTGCTGCAATAACTCTAATGTTCGCGGCGTAAAAATGCCGTTCGGCGGCCGCACGTCCCGGATTAATTCTGGGTCTAAATCGCAAGCTTTGGCAATTGCTTTTTGCGTGTCTTCTAAACTTTGTTTTAGTTCGTGGGTTTTGAGTTTGGCAAACGATATGTGCTGGTAGCCGTGGAGGCCGATCCAGTGTCCGCTATCGTACACTTCTTTAGCCGTTTCTGGATGCCTGTCAACGCAAAAACCCAACCAGAAAAAACTAGCTTTGATGTCGTATTTATCTAAAACTTTTAGCAGTTGAGGTGTGTGCTGACGGTGCGGCCCGTCGTCAAATGTGAGGGCAATTTCTCGGCTGCTGCTATCTCCCGTCCACAGACATCCGGGAAAAGCTGTTTTGAGAATCGGGTGAACGACAGGAAAAAAAGGTGCTAGTGGCATTGGTTAATGTTGCGAAAGTGCGATCGGGTAGAAATGAAGCTGCGTTACAATAAAATAAAGTTAACTCAATCGAGGTAAATATGACAACTGCCGTTGATATTGGAACGCTAATTGTCAGCACGTCTGGAACTTGCGGCGGCCGTCCCCGCATCGCCGAAACTCGAATTACCGTAGAAAATATTGCTATTGATTTCAATGCTGGGCTGACTCCAGAACAAATCCTTGATGAAAAACCGCACTTGACTTTAGCACAAATTTATGGTGCATTAGCCTACTATTATGCGAACAAAGACCAAATCGACGCGGATATAGCAACAGAAAATGCTGAGTGGGAGCGCTTGGAAGCAGAATCTATGGTAGGTAATTTATCGTGACTCAAATTCGTTTGTATCTCGATGAAGATATTCAGAAACAAGCTCTGATATTGGCTCTGCGAAATTCTGGAATAGACGTATTGACTACCTCCGAAGCTAACAGAGTCAGCTATTTAGATGAAGAACAGCTAATTTGGGCAACTGAGCAAGGGCGAGTCCTTTACAGCTTTAATAGGAGAGATTTCAGCAGTTTGCACAGTCAATTTTTAGCGGAATATAGAAATCATGCAGGAATCATTCTTGCACAACAACAGCGTTACTCAGTGGGTGAACAAATGCGAGGAATTGTGAATCTGATGGCTACTAAATCAGCAGAGGAAATGATAAATAACTTGGAATATTTGGGGGCTTATATCAGAGATGAATAAGTCTCTGTCAGAGTTGAGCGATCGCCAATTACAAAATTCCTTAACTCTTTTGATAGAGCCTCAAACTATCTCCGATCGCATTCACCTCTCTCTCAAGATCGATGCGATCGCCCTACAGTCTCCTCCTATACTGAAAACCAGCACAACTAATCAAAAAATTATCAAGGAGAAACAATGACAGAGGAATATCTAGCAGAACGCACAGTTTCAGCCGTATTTAAGGAAGAAGAACAATTAGACGGCGTAATTCGGCGGTTGCTTGATCGCGGAGTCTCCCGCGACCACATTTCCGTAATGGGCAAAAACTTTCAGTCCAAAACTAAAATTGCCGGCTTTCTGACTAAAAAAGATGTAATTTTAGGAGGCTTGCGAAGCGGAGCGATTTTTGGTTCCTTATTCGGTTCTTTTTTGGGTTTGCTAACTGGCGTGGGCGTGCTGTTTATTCCCTTTGTCGGTGCAGTAGTATCCGCAGGCCCGCTGGGTGCTGTACTGTTGGGTGCAGCTAGCGGCGCGATCGCAGGTTCGGCCGGTGCGGGTCTAGTTTCCGCTTTAGTCGCTTTGGGAATGCCGGAAGACAAAGCAACTATCTATCAAACCCGCGTTGAAGCAGGCGAATTTCTCGTGATGGCAGAAGTTCCCGCAGATAAATCGGGCGAATTTCAACTCTTGCTAGAAAGTGCAGGTGGCGAAGAAGTTTCAGTTAACGAAATGACGCTGCCGCGCGCCGTCAAAGGTCGCTGCAACAGTCCGGCAGATTTATCTCCAGAAGTGCGATCGCACCTGTCGGAAGCAGCACAAAAAACCTTTATCGAATCCTACAACACCGCATTTGACGAAAGCAACGACTCGATACAAGCGGAACACACCGCTTGGAACGCCATTCACCAGCAGTACGAAGAAGATGAAAAGGGCGTTTGGACTAAGCCTTTAGCGAAAGTGTAGTCTTCCAATCGCAGTAAACTAATAAAAAATACACTCCAGCCTCTAGAACTGCGGTTCTAGAGGCTTTAACGATTTTAGATTTTAGATGTTTTAATTGTGAAAAACTTATTTTTTAATCATTTGAGAATAGCTGAAAATCTAATAATTTTTTGAAAGTGGTATTGCATTAGGTTGCGTTATCAACTACAATCTACAGGCTTACAATCTAAAATTGAGTTAAGCAAATGCAAAAATTCGTTTGTACGCTTTGCGCTTACGTTTACGATCCAGAAGTAGGCGACCCCGACGGAGGCATAGCTGCCGGTACTGCCTTTGAAGATATCCCCGACGATTGGGTGTGTCCCACTTGTGGGGCGGCAAAATCCGATTTTGAACCAGAATAAGCGAGAAAAAATTTGTCCGATCGAATGCTCAAAATTACAGTCATTGGCGGCGGTGCTGCGGGTTTTTTTAGTGCAATTACCTGTGCCAAAACCTACCCGCAGGCCCGCGTCACTTTACTAGAAGCCGGCCGGCAACTCCTGGCAAAAGTTCGCATCTCTGGCGGCGGGCGCTGCAATGTGACTCACGCTTGTTTTGACCCCGGTATTTTAGTGCAGAATTACCCCAGAGGAGGGAAAGCTCTGCGCGGTGCTTTTACTCGATTTCAACCCCGCGATACTGTTGATTGGTTTGCCAGTCACGGTGTGAAGTTGAAAACAGAAGAAGACGGGCGAATGTTTCCGACCACAGACGATTCGGGGACAATTGTTAACTGTTTGATCCGGGCTGCTGAGGATGCAGGCGTAAAAATTCGCACTGGTGATGCAGTCGTTTCAGTAAAGAAATTAATGGGGAACGGTGCAGAAGACGGCCGCGGAGACACTGCCTCTATGTTTGAAGTTGAGTTGAAATCGGGGGAAATATTTAAGTCCGATCGCATTCTGCTCGCTACAGGCAGCAATCCGTCGGGTTATAAGTGGGCAAAAGAGTTAGGTAATACTGTAGAACTGCCCGTTCCTTCTCTATTTACTTTTAATATTTCTGATAGCAGAATCAAAGATTTAGCCGGAATTTCTGTTCCTAATGCTAAGGTAAAATTGCCTGGTGCTAAATTAGAACAAAGCGGGCCTTTGTTAATTACTCACTGGGGTTTAAGCGGGCCTGCTGTGCTCAAACTTTCGGCTTGGGGAGCGAGATTTTTGCACGATCGCCATTATAAAACCTCTGTGCTGATTAATTGGCTTCCCCAGTACAATGCGGAAGTTTTGCGACAGCAACTGCTAGCGGTTAAGTCGCAGTTGTCCCATCGATTGATTGTTTCTAGCTGTCCGTTTCCGGTGCCACGTCGCCTCTGGGAACGCTTGACAAGTTCGATCGGCATTGATGAGCAAAAACGCTGGGCCGACTTATCCAACAAAATCCTCGATCGCCTCCTGCAAGAACTCGTTCAAGGCGAATATCAGATTGCAGGAAAAGGCGCATTTAAAGAAGAGTTCGTCACCTGTGGCGGTGTCAACCTCAAAGAAGTTGATTTTAAGACAATGGAAAGCCGCCGCTGTCCCGGACTTTTCTTTGCGGGCGAAATCTTGGATATCGACGGCGTGACGGGCGGTTTCAACTTCCAAAGTGCCTGGACTACGGCGTGGTTGGCCGGGAACGCGATCGGCAAATGATACGATTTTAGATTTTAGATTGGGGAATATTTGTTCTGTAAAGGTTTGGGAGTTGCGATCGGGCGATCGGCTTGCCAATATTAAGTTTTGTGTTATTTTTGAATTAAGGCGCACCAAATGTGTGTCCACTTCAGCTTGTAGACACAATTCGCAGTTTTGCGTCCTTCAACATCGGGTGAGATACATGAAAAACTTGAATCTAAAAACCCTAAAGTTCGATCGCAACCTTGACAGCCATCTTGACTCACCTTTCATCGAAAAAAATGGCTTGCTGGAACTCAGCCCCAAATTTATCACTCCCGAATTTTTAACAACCTGGACGTTTGAAACACACCTGTACGACGAACAAGTTGCGATCGACCACTTTGTCATCACATTTCCTAGCCGCACCGAACTCGAAAAATACGCCGAATCTTTCCGCCATTGCGGTGCCAAAACAGTCGAAGGCCCAGACTTATTCCCGATCAACTTTTGTGCGGAAAACATTAATGTTCCCTCCGATTTGTGGCTGCATTTAATGACCTTATTAATGCCAGCGGGCGGCTTAGTAGTATTAGATGCGCCCCACGCAGCCGGCGACCAAAAAAACCGCTTTCAGCAAGAAAGAGGATTAGAAGCAGTTCACCACGTTGCGCTTCGAGTCGAAAACGTGCAGAATGCTGCTAAAATATGGCAAAATAAAAACTTTAAACCGCTATCAGAGCGTCCTCTAGACTACGGCTCATTAACTCAGTGGTTTCTGCAAAACCCTGCCGGACAAATCATCGAATTAATCGAGCGCCACCCCGGCAATAACGCCACCTTCGACTGCAAAAACATCGCAGGTTTGCGCCTGAGTGAAGATAAAGTCAGTAGTCATTAGTTAGTAGTCATTAGTTAACGGTTAACATTTAACAGTCAACAGTCAACAATGCCCAATGCCCAATGCCCAATGCCCAATTCCCAAATCTATGGTTGCAATAAAAATCCCCAAAGTCACCATTCAACCCCCAACATTCAACTCAATTGAAGAAGAACGCCGCCACCGCAAACAACGTTTAGCTGCGGCATTCCGATTATTTGCCCGCTTCGGATTCAGCGAAGGAATTGCCGGACACATCACCGTCCGCGACCCCGAACACCTCGACCATTTCTGGGTCAATTCTTTTGGAATGCACTTTAGTTTAATTCGAGTCAGCGATCTAATTTTAGTCAACCACAAAGGCGAAGTTGTTGAAGGAAATAAACCCGTAAACGAAGCAGCATTTGCCATTCATTCCCAAGTACACAGCGCCCGCCCCGACGTAATCGCAGCAGCCCACGCTCATTCTCCCTACGGCAAAAGTTGGTCGAGTTTGGGCCGCCTGCTTGACCCGTTGACGCAAGATGCTTGTTCTTTTTATGAAGACCAAAGTTTATTTGACGATTACACCGGAGTTGTTTTGGAAATCGAAGAAGCTAAACGCATAGCCAAAACTTTAGGTGAGAAAAAAGCCATTATCTTACAAAATCACGGACTGTTAACAGTAGGTCAAACAGTAGATGAAGCGGCTTGGTGGTTTATTGCAATGGAACGTTCTTGTCAAGCGCAGTTAATGGCCGAAGCAGCGGGAAAACCAATTCTCATCAAGCCAGAATGTGCGCGTTTAACACAGCAGCAAGTAGGATCTCACCGCATGGGATGGTTTAGCTTTCAACCGCTGTATGACATGATAGTGCGTCGGGAACCCGACTTATTAGATTAGAAACTCGGCGGTTGAAACCGCTATTACACAAACACAGTCCGCCTGCGGCGAATCAAGAATGAAGGGGGTATTAAAGCCGGATTTAGTATCAGGACTGCAAAATTTATAAATTCATCCTGACACGGATTCCAGCCAAGCTATCAAATCTTCTTGACTGGTAAAATCTAACAAGATTTCTCCTAAATCCTCTAATTGTTCGAGAGATAACTGTTGGATGCGAGCTTGAATTTCCGGCGCAATTTCACCAGTGCGCCGCACGAGTAGACGCAGGATTAATGCTGTTTGCCCCTCAATTATGCCTTCTTTGCGACTTTTAATAATAGCACCGCGCTGGTCTTCAAAAAACATTTCCCGCTTTTCCACTTCCTCTAATTCCTTAAGGGTTAAATTAGTTCGGCTGGCGATGGAAAAAGCTGTTTTAATTTCGGGAATTGATGCAAATTTTTCAGGCATTTCATCGAAGAGGGGAGCATTTTTGATAAAATAAATCCAGCTTTGAATTAGGTTTTCGACTTGTTCTAGTTCTTTGTTAAACTTGGGAAGTTCGACAAACACTAATTCGATTTCTCTGTTATAATACTCGAAGTTTTCTTCGAGTTCTTTAAATACAAAATGGGTGAGAAATTTTTCTGTATTTTCAAACAGAATAAAATCTGTAATTGTTAAAGCAATCAGAGGATTTAATTTAGAGTATCCTTCCCTGGGTCTGAGTTGAGTTGCGTAGGTTTTGGCGGCATTGTACACTACCCGTTTAGTAAAAGCTTCTACATTTATTACCTGCATTTCAATAATTACAGTTTTGTTGCCTGTAATTTTGGCTTTAACATCCAGGTAAGTGTCTTTTAATCCAGTAACGCTCGGCGCGGCGTAAGGGTCAATAATTTCTAAGTCTTCAATTGTTGGCTGTGCGTCGTAGAGCATCGCATTGAGGAAGCTAATCAAAATTTCCTTGCTCTGGGGCGAACCAAAGATTTTTTTGAAACCAAAATCTGTTTTAGCACTGATGAAAGGCATAATTAATAGTGGGTAATTGGTAATGGGGGCGTTTAAATCATAAAAGTCCTTCCATTTCTAAATCTTCAATTATCTGCAATCCGCGCGGGTCGCCAACTCGCAAGAGCGAAGATTTCGCATCTTCGCGCACGCCCATATCTTGATCTTCTTCTAATGATTCAATCAGAGCGTCGATCGCCCCAGCGTACACTATATTATTCGGCAATTCGCGGGCCAGTTGCCCGATCGCCCAAGCAGAGTTGCTCCGCACAGCAGACACAGCATCTCCCCGCAGCGATTCAATAAGCGGCGGAATCGCTGCAATCACCACATAGTAACCAACTTTTGCCATTTGACCCAGAGAACTCGCCGCCCACAAACGTACCGCCGAAATATCAGTTCTCAAAGCATCAATTAAAGATGGCAAAGCGCGGGGATCGCTGCAATTTCCCAGGGCCCAAACTACCCCTTTGCGAACGTAACCGTTCCAGTCGCGGTTGAGCTGAAGAATCAGCGGTTCCACAGCATCGGGACTTGGATTTCGCCCCAAAGCATAGGACGCGCTTACCCGCACCAAGGGGCAACCGTCTCTCAACAAATTAATTAAATGCGAAATCGCGCGATCGTCCTGCAGTTCGCAAAAAGCCCGCGCCGCAATCATCCGGTGCTGAGGTTCCGGGGATTCCAGCAAAGGCAGCATTTCCTCTGGATCTGGCAGCGGGGGTTCGGATTCGTCAAATTGATCCAAAGGGCTTTCCAGTTCCGTCTCAATATCAAGGGCGTTGGGGTAGTCGTTATTGTTCATAAAAAAACTTTACCGCACAGAGGATGCTCCGGGTGCAACTCAGTCATCCGCCAGCATTCAGCAGTCAATAATTGTAGGGTGCGCGCGGAGTACCTTACCAAAAACAAATATAGCCTTTCTCAAAAGGTGAGAACTTGAGATTTGAGATTTGAGATTTGAGGATTGAGGGGTCGATCGGTCAATATCTCATATAAGAGTTCGAACTGCTGTTACCTAAGTTTGCAGTCAGGACTTCATTCCCGATCGTTTGGATGACTAAAGTCTTGATTTTCAACCAGTAAAATTCATCTTTCACAGAGATTTGATCATCCAGACGGAATGGCTCTCATAGCCTAATTTTTGATATAGATTCATGGCAGGCTGATTGCTCAAAAAAACTTGCAAACCAATTTGCCGATCGCCCCTGGAACGTGCCCAATTTTCAGCATGAATCACTAAAGCTGCACCGAGTCCCTGACGGCGGTGTTCCGGCGCTATGTATAGCAAAAAAATGTGACCGTGGCGCAATCCAGTGGTTTGGTCGATCGCATTTCCCAGCCACAAACATCCGACAACCGATTTGGAATTTGGCGCTGGAGATTTGGGATTGAGATACTGCGAGGGAAGCACGGGCAAACTTTCTTGCTCTTGGGGGCTGTTTTTCAGGCACTCTATCCACCAAAGCGGCGTCTGGTTAGAAAAATACTGTTCGACAGTTTGAGACAAATGTCCCAATTCCCCATCCGGGTAAAGCTCTCGGTAAGTCCGGTGCAGGAACTTTACCAGTTTTGCCCGATCGAGTCCCGATCCCGATCGCAGCGCGTAGCCCGGTATTAGTTGAGCAGACATCAACGGACTCGGACACCGAGAGCGACATCATTTAGGCCCAAGAAAATTGGATTCACCACTGCTGCTTGCTTTTGGGGGATCTCTTCCTCAATCGGTGCCGGGGCAGCCATGTCAGCCGGCAAAAAGATGCGAGCGCTGACTGATACCAGAGCTACGAAAAATATTAATATCGCTATAAAGGGAGCAATGTATTGACGAATGATAGCCATAACCGCAAAAACTTAATTCTTGAGTTGATTTTATCAATTGTACCATACAAATCTTGTCAGCTATAATGCTGCCATTGGACAATTAGCTCTCAAAAAGAGCGATCGCCAGTACCAACAAACACAAAATATAAGATTATGAGTGCCTCGCCAGCAGTTTATGAAGCTCTAGCTAAGTCAATTGTTTTTTTGAATCAAAAGCCCAACGCGCAGAATGACGTGGCGCGTTTCCTGGATACTAACGGCTACTATATCGATCGCATATTCGACGACCGAGAAACTGGATTTTATGCGATCGGCTTCGGTTCCTCCGACTCCCGAAATCCGCCAGTCCTCGTATTTAGAGGTACAGATTTCATCGACGGCGATACTATGTTTTCCGACTCCCGCGACATCGGCTTACCAGAATTTGAAAAAAACAAAGATAGCATCAAAAGCTGGCTCACAGAAATCGGTCAAGATACTGCTAAAAACCCCAGCAAATTATTGCCCGATATCGTCGGTCACAGTTGGGGCGGAGCGATCGCTCAAATCACAGCCACCGAATACACATCTATCACCGGCGACATATTTACCTTCAACTCTCCCGGAGTCTCAACCACTACATTCAACGCTTTTCGGAAAAATCTCAGCAGAGTTGGCAACAAAAATGTCAATCACTACATTGTCAGCGGAGATTTCGTCAGCTTGTTTGGCGAAGCATTTATACCGGGAAAAGTATTTATCCAAAATTTTACAGATCCGAGCATTAATCCCTTAACTGTTTTGGCAAAACATCGAACAGAAAATTTATTAAGCGCTCCGCCCGCAGATTTTTTCCAGAGGCAAATTTCCGTCGAAGACTTAAACCAACCCGACTTTGCTTATAACGACAACGACTCAGATTTTAACGAATTTATCGCAGCGCTAAATTTTGCCCTGCCCAGTGTGTCAATAGCAATGAGAAAGAGATCGGGTGTAGAGAGTTTGAGAACAGCACCAGAATTTTCTTTTGTGCAGTTAATCAGAGAAATACAATACGGTTTAGCTCCTCTGCAATCGAATTATTTATTGGGCGACATTCGCAACAATACTGCTACCGGTGGCAAGGGCGAGGATACCATGCTCGGCAGCAGAGGTAACGATACTCTTAGAGGTAATAGAGGTAATGACAGCATCACCGGTGATGAGGGTGACGACTTCTTGTACGGCGGCAGAGATAACGATTATTTGGAGGGTGGCGACGGAAACGATTTGATGTCCGGCGAGTTTGGCAACGATATTTTGATCGGCGGTGCGGGGCGCGATCGCTTTGTATTGGAATCCGGCGGCGGAGGCGATGTAATTGTCGATTTTAAAAAGGGTGAAGATTTAATTGCACTATCGCGGGGGCTAACTTTTCCTCTAATTATAGTCCGCCAAGGTGGTGAGGGAGCTGTAATTTCTATCCCAATTACTGGCGAAATTCTGGCTACTCTCACAGGCGTGTCGGCTAGCGAGATTACTCAGTCTGATTTTGTGCAGCTTTAGTACGAGAAAAATTTGTAGTTTTGGTATAGCCTTTCTCAAAAAGATGAGGTACTATCCGGCATTGAGCATGGGGCATACCTCACTTTTTTGAGAACCGCTATATCGTAAAAGCGAACAAACCTTAGCAAAAAATATGACGTATTTTTTGCTAAGTTTTATTGGCTTTTTTGGTTATGATTTTACAATTTTATAACTACAAAATTGGATAAATTAATATTGTTAATTAATCAAATTTACAGTAAAATCAATTAACCAGGTTAAACACTAATGCCCAATTCAAATACAGGAAATAAAAAATATGCCTTCCTCCCCCGCCGTTTACGAAAATTTAGCGAAACAAGTTGCTTACATAGATGACAACCCCCAGTTTCAAACTGTAGTTCAAACTGGTTTGAGCGCTGCCGGCTACCAAATCGATCGCACCTTTGACGATCCGACAACTGGGTTTCACGCGATCGGCTTAATATCCACCACCCCAGACAAACCGCCAGTTCTCGTATTTCGGGGCGTTGACCAACCGCTCGACGAAGTTGCCAACACAGACCCGCGAGGCATCGGTTTCAACCAATTTGAAGCCAACAAACAAGCCCTAGGAAATTGGCTGACAGAAATCGGTCAAAATACAGCCAAAAATCCCGGCCGCTTGCCACCAGACGTTCTCGGACACAGCTTGGGCGGTGCCTTAACCCAGCTAGCCGCCAGCGAATTCACATCTGCGATCGGAGATGTGGTGACATTCAATTCTCCCGGAGTCGATCAAAGCACAGTCAATACTTTTACACAGAAAGCCGGTACCAGCAAAAATGTAACTCACTACATTGTTAGCGGCGACTTTGTGAGTTTGGGAGGAGAAGCTTTTCTGCCAGGAAAAGTGTTTTTACAAACATTTACCAACCCGATTATTAACCCGCTATTAGTTCTAGAAAAGCACACGCAAACAGGTTTATTAACAACTCCTCCTCTCGGTTTTACTCAAACAGAAATTTCTGCCAACCAATTGAGCAGCCCAGAGTTTACTTTTACAGATTCAGATTATTTAGAACTGCTAGCTGGCGTAGACTTTGTGCTGCCAGAATTGGGAGCTGCCCTGCAATCGCGCAGCACCTTCGAGCAATCGAGAAACGCTCCGGGAGCATCCTTTTTCGGAAACATTCTGGCCATCCAAAATGCTCTCAACCAATCTCAACCTAATTATTTATTAGGCGACGATGCCAACAATACAGCCACAGGTTTTGGCGGCGACGATATTATTATTGGTAACGGGGGAAATGACACTCTCATCGGCAGTCGCAACAATGATATTATCAGCGGTGGCACCGGCAACGATCAGCTATTTGGCGGCAAAGGAGATGATAATTTGGATGGGGGAGATGGGGACGATACACTTGTTGGTGGAATTGGTGCCGATATCTTAATTAGTGGCCTTGGACGCGACGTATTAGTGTTAGGAGCCGGCGCAGGTACAGATACAATTATAGACTTTCAACAGGGTCAAGATTTAATCGGTTTGACCAAAGGTTTGACTTTCAACCAACTGAAAGTTACTCAAGGCGATGTTTCAACAACGATCGAAATTGCCAGTAACGGCGAAGTTCTTGCCAGTATTCCTGGCATTTCAAGGAGTCCGCTAACAGCTAGCGATTTTATTGCGATTTAGTTCGCGGCTGGCCATACAGATATTCGGTAGGGACACAACATTGTTGTGTCCTTATTTTATGAACGCAAGCGCACATAATTTATACTCCAATACGCTTGGGATAAGAATAATCTGATTTCCTTTCACAAGTCGGGAACTCTCATAAATGCGTGAAATGAAATTCGTCGGAAAGCGCTAACCCAAGCGTATTGATTTATATTCATTCCATGATTACAAACATCAATATTCCTCTAGGGAGGGGTTCACCGAAATCTCCAAAAGTAGTGCAGACATTGGTAAACCCGACCCGCCCGAATATTATAGTTATAGCGATCGCACTTGATATTAATCGAAATCGTCCAGTCCAGGTCTGGGCATGGATGCTAGTTTTTTCTCATCTTCTAGGGGCAGAAAGAAAATCGTCAGCATACCGGGAATCACAGCCAGCGCGCTCATCAAAAAATAATTTTGATAGCCGAGACTCGCCTGCAAGTAGCCGCTAAAAACGCCCGGAATCAGCACTCCAGCGGCCATAAAAGCCGTTGTAATTGCATAGTGGGATGCTTCGTATTCAGGGCGGACAGTCCGCATCAAGAACACTGTATAGGCAGCTACGCCAAGTCCGTAAGTAAATTGCTCGATCGAATTTACGGCATAAGCCCATTCAATCCCCGGTTGATTGATAGCCAATAGCCAATAAAGCACGTTAGTCGAATTTTGCAGAATAGCCGTCGGCCACATCCATTTTTTCAATCCTTGTTTGGCAATTAAATAGCCGCCCAGCAACCCTCCTATTAACAGAAACATTACCCCTAAAGTACCGGATAATAAGCCCATATCCGACGTAGAAACTGCTAATCCTCCTTTCTCAACTTTATCCATCAAAAATGGAGGAGCCATTTTAAACGTCAAGGCATCGCCCAAGCGAAAAATCAAGACGTAAGCCACAATCCAACCTATTTTATCTTGCTGAAAATAAGTTTTAAATGCTTCAATAAAGCTGGTTCTTTGTTGAGGAGTGTCGGATTCCAGAGCGTAATTGCGAGGATAGGGAAGATACCACCGCTGAAAGAGATATATCAGCACAAACATAATCGCACAAATGCCAAAGGCTGTCGCCCATCCGTAGTTAAGCGCCGACACGCTAAAATCCGAACCGAAAAGTGACAGCGGAATGTTTTGATATATTTTGGTGTCGCCTGTATTTCCGGTCACTAAATGGTTTTCGGCCAGTTTCCCGGCTAAGAACACCAATAAACCGCTACCGGCAATGACAGCACCTCTATAAGCCGTGTTGCGAACCCCGACAAATAGTGCTTGTTGGTCTTTATTTAGAGTGTTTAAATAAAATCCGTCAATGGCGATGTCGTGAGTAGCTGACACAAAGGCGATCGCCGTAAAGATCACAAGTGATATAATAATTGGTGCAGGCGTTAATACACCAAAAGCCAGGAAAGCAAACAGAAAAGCACAAATGATTTCGGTGGTTAAAATCCACTTGCGTTTGGTGGAATACAAATCAACTACTGGGCCCCACAAACCTTTTAAAACCCAAGGAAAAGACAACAGACTTGTCAATCCGATCAATTCGTTGCTGGTTCCCATACCTTTCAAAAAAATCACCGACATTAAATTAACGACGGTGTAAGGGAGACCTTGAGCGAAGTATAATACTGATACCCACAATCCAGCGTTATGCTTTTTTTCCATTGCAGAGATATTTTACCTAGTTACTTATTTGATTTACTGAGTGCGATCGACAATTCCGGTCAATTCAACCCCTGGCATCACAGTATATGCCATTCCGATGCCAGCGGCAGCCATATAAATAGTGCATTTTAGCATCATTCTGGCTCAAAACTATTTTCATTTTTTGAATAAGCCTGCAAAAATTTTTATCCGTTAAAAGAAACGAGGTAAGCCCGAACATTCTTGTTCCAGTCATAAGTGCCATAGGTTCGCAGCAGTTCCAAAGCACTTTCTTCTATCTGATATGCAGTTTTTGGACTATTCACCGGACGTTCGGGACTGTCAGGATTAACAACAATTAAACCTGCATCTAGAAACTGATGCACAGTCTGGCGGCGCACAGTTTCCCGCGTATTTGGTGCATATTTTTTACTGTACTCCTCCTCCATAAATTCCATAATTGGTGTGATTCCCCGAAGTGGAGATTTTGCCAATTCCCAAGCATCCTTTGGCTTGAGGTCAAGCAAAGCCAGAAGGGTTAAGGCGGAACGTTCGTTAAGCTGACCTTTGGGAAAACCCAGCGCTGCAAGTATTTCTAGAGATTCATCAATACGGTTCTTGATTGTCATTGGGCTATTTTCTAACGGATTGGTCGCCTTCAGCAGTTGTGTCTCGACAAGTCGATCGAGTTCCCGCTGTGTAGGAAATATTTCTCTTATTTGAGCGCCAAGTAAAAGTAATTGCTCTAGATTAGGATACTTCAAATTGCGTAAATCCGTAGCATTAACTTGAGTGTGTCCGTTGAACAGTCGGAAAAACCCATCTACCAAACTCGAATTTAGATAAACAGTCAATCCCCGCGCTAGAGTGAGGTCTAATCCGCGTCCTTGTTGGTGAAAGTAATTTAAATGGTTTTCAAAACCAACGCTAGAATTATTAATTTTGTCGGAATCCCAAACAACTGCAACAATTCGCTTTTGTTCTTCCTTTGACGAAAAGCGCTTGGTCAAAACATAATGTTCGTTGGGTACGAGGAGTGCAGCAGTTTTTTCGGTAATTGCTAAAGCTTGGTGCTTTTTGGTGGCGGTGGGATATTCAACAAACCCAGCCGATAAATGGGCTGGATAAATCAGTGGAACTGCATCTTTTTCTAGTTCTAGCCGCAAGTCAGAACCAACGCGAAAATCTACAACTTTTCCGGTGGAAACTGTCAAACCTAATTCTTGTAGCGTGCAAGTAAATTGAGCCATTTGCTCAACTAATTGCTGGCTGAGGGCATCGGGCAAAATCCGAATAAATTGCTCGGAATCTTTGGGGTTAACTACATCAGTATATCGTATATTATGACACAAAATTAGATCGGCATCAGCACTGTTACTTGAGGTAATCGTTACAGTATCTGGCTTTTCTATTTGTTTGGTAGCGCGCACAATAATTGTTTCTTGCAAAACAGCATCATCGCGAAATATTTTCTGTCGCGATTCAAAGATATGTATTTGGCGTAAAGCCATCATTTGTAGGAAGACTTTACGAAAATCTCGAAAGTATAAACCGTTGCAACAACTGCGGGGAGTAATTGACACTAATTCACCGTTTGGTTTGAGCAAGCTAGCGGCGGCAATCATAAAACCAGTGTAGAGATTGCCGGTTTCTACTCCTATAGAACGCAGCCAGGTACGCACTTGGGATTTAGCTGGGATTTTAGCATAGGGAGGATTGATGATTGCATGGGTGAATTCCAGTTTTTTTGAGTTTGTAAATAGATTGGAATTCAACATTTCAGCAGTTTCTTGAATAAAGTCTACTCTGCAAATTTTACTGGTAAAAATTATGCCAAAGTTCTGACATTCAATTCTGCACAATTCTAAGGTTTGTTTGAGGTAGTCAATCAAAATAATATCAATTTCATAAGCTGTTACCTGCATGGTTTGCGGTTTGTTTGGGCGCTGGCAAAGCTCGCAAACAACGGCTGCTATAAGGGAACCAATACCTGCACCTGCATCTAATAATGATATATCGGGACACTTGAATTCAAACATTCCCGCCATCAAACTTGCTGCGGAGCAAGGTGTCAAGAATTGTCCTTTTTCTCCTCTCTGGTTTTGCTGCAATTTTTGGGTTGCTTCTAACCGCAGGAGGTCTACTCGATCGAGTAAATTGCTGGCTGTTGTGTTGCTGTCGCCCGGAATGGCTAGGGTTGGAAATTGTGGTGCTATCATTTGTTAAGAAAAGTGCGTTAGTGAAGCCCGCCCCTGCGGGGGCTACGCCAACGAAGAGGATCGCCAGTTTAGTTTATTTTCGTCCCAAATTGGGATCTATAGGCTATCATGGTAGCATTCTAATCTCTTCCCCTAACAGCAAGAGGCAGCCATGAATCAAGAAAATGTGACGTTTCCAATTGATAGCGAAAAAAAAGAGGCGCTGAGGGCGATCGCTACTGTTATGGATCGGGATCTCAGTTATGTTTTGAATGAAGCCATCGCTTCTTATCTGGAGATTTATCAATGGCTGCTCGATGAGATTAACAAAGGGGTTGCCGAGGCCGAAGCTGGAGACTTTGCCGGCGATGATGAAGTCCAAGCAGTTTTTGCCAAATTGACTAATGAAAATTAAGTGGCTGCGACAAGCTTTGCGAAATCTAGAACAGGCTCACGCATATATTGTCAAAGACAATCCAGAGGCAGCAAGGCAATTAATTTTAAGGATTCAGAGTGCTGCAGGTCAACTCGCAGAGTTTCCTTTTACGGGCAGAATTGGTCGCGTAGAATCTACTAGAGAACTTGTCATTTCCAATACATCTTATCTGATCGTCTATCGAGTAAAAGAAGAAAGCGTAGAAATTCTCCGAGTCCTTCACACATCAAGAAAGTATCCAGAAAATTAGGTGATGTTTTCGATCGCCACTTGAGCTTATTTTCTTCTAAACTTGCACCGATGTGCGAAAATGTCAACCGGACTCTCAGACCAAAAGTCCGTAAAAGACAGTTCAACGCTCTCTCACACATTGTTCATGCGTAAACACAAAACATTCTTTTTGTCAAGCTGGTTCGCGATCGGCTTAACAATTAGTTTTCTGCTGATTCCCGGCTGGTTCTCAAACCTCCCAAACCGGGCGATCGCCACACTTCCCCCACAAAGCGCCGAATTTCGGGCCTTCTGGGTGGACGCATTCAACCCAGGTTTCAAAACCCCTCAAGAAGTCACAAAGTTGATTGCAGACGCGCAGAGGGCTAATGCCAACGCGATCGTTGCCCAAGTCCGCCGCCGTGGCGATGCTTTTTATACGAGCGCGATCGAACCCCGCACCACCGATCCCAATGTTCCAGCCGGTTTCGATCCCCTCCAAGATTTGATTGACAAAGCCCACGCCGTAGGTATTGAAGTCCACGCTTGGATGGTGACGCTGCCGGTAGTTTCTGGCGGCAAACTTCCCGCCGGTCATGTTTGGCAACAACACGGGCCTACTGCTTCTGGTAGGGATAACTGGGCGATGCTGACTTCGAGTGGTGAAGTTAAAGGTTTCCTCGATCCCGGCCATCCAGACGCTTTAGATTATACTGTTTCCGTGTATTTGGACTTGCTGAAGCGCTACGATGTGGACGGCGTACAGCTAGATTACATCCGCTACGGCGCGCCGAATTGGGGCTACAATCCTACTTCGATCGCCCGTTTCAACCAGCAAAACGGTCGATCGGGCAAACCCGCACCCACAGATCCCCTGTGGATGCAGTGGCGGCGCGATCAGGTGACAAATTTAGTGCGAAAGCTTTATGTAGAAGCGCTGGCGATTAAACCGCGCGTGAAAATTACTGCGGCGACAATCGCCTGGGGAGACGGCCCGAAAAGCGATCGCGACTGGATGCAAACGCAACCTTACAAAGAAGTTTTGCAAGATTGGCGCGCTTGGCTGGAAGAAGGTATTCTCGACATGGCGATGCCGATGACTTACCAGCGCGAATACAAGCGATCGCAAAAACTCGCCTATGACAACTGGATCGAGTACGCCAAAAACCACCAGTACAACCGCCAAATTGCGATCGGCCCCGGCAATTATCTCAATTACATCGAAGACACCCTCTCGCAAGTCCGCCGCGCCGAAGCTCCCTCAGCCCTTGGGAATCACGTTGCGGGTACTGTCCTGTATTCCTACGCTAGCAGCAACCTGTACACCAACGTCGAACTGCGATCGGGCGGCAACAGCAGAGATTTACCCCGCCAGCCTTGGAAATACCTGCCGAAAAGCAACGATCTATTTTACACCGCCCTCTCGCAGCCGAGTCAATACGTTGACGGCGCTACGGGCAGAACAATTCAAACTCAGCCGGTGTGGGCCATGCCGGCAGCGGTTCCCGATATGCCTTGGAAGTCGCGGCCTACTGCTGGGGCGATCGCCGGAAATTTGCAGCAGTGCGAACGAACTTGCGACGGTGCGAGTTTGACTTTGCAGGCAATCGATGCTAGCAGCAAGGTGCGGCAACTGCGTGCCGATGGTAAAGGATGGTTTGGGGCGATCGAGCTTTCGCCCGGTTCTTATCAGTTGAAAGTTGACGGAAGTCAAATTCAACAAACAGTTAATGTTGTCGCCGGTGAAGTTACAAAAGTTAATTTCGCCAGTTTGTAGTTTGTGGGGTTCCCAGCGCATACCTTACTAATTTTTTGATTGATTGCAGATATGTAGGTTGGGCAGAGTGAAACGCAAGTTCATTCTTGGACTCAACCTACATTTTTTTTATTAACCGCAGAGGGCGCAGAGGGCGCAGAGGGAGATCGGAGAGAGGCAAGGGTTTAATCAGTTACGGGGCAATTCTTAGGTCGGTGAGTGAAGTAGGATTTACTCAGAAGTGTTAAAATTAAATTATCCTGGATTGAAGTGCGCTATTGTCGGTGAAGCTATGTTAATCACAGAAGCCCCTTTCACGCTCCGCAAATGGACGGTTAAAGAATATCAAAAACTCGGAGAAATCGGGTTTTTTCACCCAGAGGAACGAGTTGAATTAATTTCAGGAAATATTCTCAAAATGAGTGCCAAAGGAACTGCCCACACTTCTGCCACTAGACGCACTGCGACGCTTCTGCGCGATATTCTCGAAAACCTGGCTGCTGTCTATACTCAAGATCCGATCGCCCTCGATGACAATTCCGAACCAGAACCTGATATCGCCGTAGTCAGAATCGATCCCTTGGATTACGCTACTCACCATCCGACTCCTTCAGAAGTATATCTAATTATCGAAGTGGCAGACACCAGCTTGGCTTACGATCGCGAAATTAAGGCCAAAATCTACGCGCGATCGGGAATTGCGGATTATTGGATATTAAATGTAAATGAGCGACAACTTCATGTTTTTCGAGAACCGACTGAAGACGGGTATCAAAGCGAAATAATTCTGGGGGAAAGCGCGAGTATTTCACCGCTGCAATTTCCTGCTTTTAATATCGCAATTCAGCAAATGTTGCCGCCAATTATACTCAATTAAAAAGCTTACTGATTTTTTTTATTAACCGCAGAGGGCGCAGACGGCGCAGAGAGGGAAGAGGAAGACAAGTATTTAATCTGTAGGTGTGAACCAGGGGTTTAAACCCCTGGCGGACTGCCGAACTGGCGACATATTTACTGGGGAGATATTTCAGGAATGAAGTCCTTACTACAAACTTAATCGCTTTCTAGAATTCCCGCCAGCAAAGCTTGCTGAGCGTGCATCCGATTTTCTGCTTGCTCCCAAACGCGCGATCGCGAACCTTCAATCACCGCATCCGTAATCTCTTCATCCCGGTGTGCCGGCAAACAGTGCAGTACAATTGCATTGCGATCGGCAAACTCCAGCAATCGCTCATTTACCTGATAAGGCTCAAACAAGGGAATCCTGATCTTAGCTTCTTCTTCCTGTCCCATACTCGCCCAAACATCAGTATAAATTACTTGAGCATTCTTAGCCGCCGCTTCCGCATCAGAAGTTACTGTAACTTCTGTTTTTCCATTAGCAATTGCCTTAGCCTTTGCCACAATTTCAGGATTAGGACGAAAATCTTCAGGACAAGCAATTCTGACATTCATTCCCGTCATAGCACAGCCCAACATCAGGGAATTAGCCATGTTGTTGCCGTCGCCAAAATAAGTTAATGTCACTCCTTCCAGCCTGCCAAAACACTCTTTAACTGTCATTAAATCCGCCAAAACTTGACAGGGATGTTCATCATCTGTCAGTGCATTAATTACAGGAATTTTGGCATAATTTGCAAAAGTTACTAAATCCTTTTGATCGAAAGTCCGAATCGCCAAAATGTCTAAATATCGGTCTAAAACTCTGGCTGTATCGACTAAAGGTTCGCCACGGCTCACTTGCGTAACGTTCGGATTGAGGTCAACAACTTGCCCTCCCAACTTGTACATTGCCACCGTAAAACTCACCCGCGTTCGAGTTGAAGCTTTAGAAAATAACAAGCCGAGAACTTTAGTGCGTTTCAGCTTGACCATTCCCGATTTTAAACTGGCTGCTAGATCCAGCACATAATTTAATTCGTCAATACTTAAATCTGCCAGACTTAATAAATCTCGCCCTTTTAATGAATCCATACTTTCCCCATACACAAATTTCTAGCTGTGTCTTAAATCTAAGCCCGCTTGCGTCGGGTTTTGTTTCTGTTACCGCTGTTTTACTCCGCCCAAAAACGGAGATCTATCCACGTACAAGCGTCGTGGATAGATCGAAATTTTAGACTTTTGTTCCAGATATTAGATCCATCTGTGGAGTAAATCTAAAATCTAAAATCTAAAATCTAAAATCGACTGTGGATCTGGTTTATGCGGGTAATTGTTCGATCGCGCGATCGATCCAATCGCAACCTTGCTCCACCGTTTCTACCACCGCCAACACGCCCCGCAATTCCCCAGCGCCTGGGAAACCTTTAGCATACCAGGTTAAGTGCTTGCGCGCTTGAGACACACCGCTTTGACCTTTATATTCCCACAAAGCCCGCAGGTGTTCCTTAGCACATTCGAGTCGTTCAATTGGTGTCGGAGGTATCTTTTCCACACCAGTTTTCAAGAAATGATCGACTTCTCCCACCAAAAAAGGATAGCCCAAAGTCCCCCGCGAACACATCACTCCGTCAGCACCGGTTTCTTGAAGACACCGCACCGCAGCTTCCACTGAAAAAATATCCCCGTTACCAATTACAGGAATCGATAAAACTTCCTTAACGCGGCGAATCCATTCCCATTTTGCCGGGCCGGTGTAACCTTGCGATCGAGTGCGACCGTGCACAGTAATCATTTTTGCTCCCGCATCTTCCATCCTCTGAGCAAATTCCAAAATATTAATTTCTTGGTCAGTCCAACCGATGCGAGTTTTAACAGTCACAGGAACATTTACAGCTTCCACCACCGCCCGCACAATTGCCTCGGCCGTTTCCGGGTCTCGCAGCAGCGAAGAACCGCCACCGTTTTTAGTAATTTTGTTCACCGGACAGCCCATGTTAATATCAACAGTATCCGCTCCTTCTGCTACGGCTTTCTGCGCCGCTTCTGCCAAGAAATTCGGCCGGCAGTCAAATAATTGAATGCTAATCGGGCGTTCGTTTGGATCGATTTCCATAATTTTTGGCAATTGCTTCACGTAGTGCAAACCCGTAGCGTTGACCATTTCGGTGTACATCATCGAATCCGGGGCGTAGCGGCGCACCAAACGGCGAAATACTAAATCAGTAACACCTGATAAGGGCGATTGCAGGACGCGGCTTTTTACTTCCAAATCGCCTATTTTGAGCGGAGTTGCTAATCTTTCTTTTAATTCTGGAGATAAAGTAAGCATAGTCGATCGCACTTTAATTCTAATATCTGTATATTCTACTACAACTAAGATATTTTTTCAGTTATTAGCCAAATCTTGAGCCGAAGATTGAGCGATCTCATTTTCAGTAGATTATCCCAAATAACCAAGGAAGGTTCGTAGTGCGGACTTAAGTCCGCTCTTAAGTTGCGTACTCTGGTAGGCGCGCTAACAGTTTTTGTAATGGTAATCGACCAGACATGACATGATATCATTGGCAGCAAATCACTTGTGCTACTGTCATTACAAAACTAATCTCAAGCAATCGCTCTTGCTTGAGATTAGTTTTCTCAGCAGCCGCACAGTTTTGCAATCGCGGGTATGGAGGCGGACATTAGGACACCGAAAAGAATACTTAACCAGACTGCAATATCTACTTTACTGCGGGCGATCGCCCGAATTCGAGTATTGTCAAACCAGAACCCAAAGCCGAACCCAGACAACACTTAAATCTATTTGCGGCTATCGCTTGACTTTATATCTATCTATGGGGCTTAGCCATCAATGGGCGATCAACCTACCAAAAATGCCGCCCAAGTCATATTTTTATTGTTGAATTCTGCCGAACCCAGCCTTTTGCCTTCCTAGGACAAATGCTTAAATTTTATTGGGATTCTGCAAAAACTATACATAACATCGTTTTAAACTACAATTGGTTGATTCCCGACGACGATCGAACATTATAAAAATTTTAGAGAATTCTATGGACGCCAAAGCACTCTGGCAACGCTACCAAGACTGGCTTTACTATCACTCTGGATTGGGACTTTATCTCGATATCAGTCGCATGGGATTTGACGACGCTTTCGTAACAGCACTCAAACCCAAATTTGACAAAGCTTTCAAAGACATGGCAGCTTTGGAATCAGGCGCTATCGCCAATCCCGACGAACACCGCATGGTGGGTCACTACTGGCTCCGAAACCCCGATTTGGCTCCCACTCCAGAATTAAAACAACAAATAATTGAAGAAATTGCACAAGTCGAAGAATTTGTCAAGAAAGTTCAAAACCGCGAAATCAAACCGCCCTTTGCTCCGCAATTTACCGACATAATCTCGATCGGCATCGGCGGTTCCGCCCTCGGCCCCCAATTTGTCGCCGAAGCCCTATCCCCAGACATCCCGCCCCTAGCAATTCATTTTATCGACAACACAGATCCTGCAGGGATCGATCGCATCCTCAACAAAATCAAAGACAAACTCAGTAGCACCCTAGTAATTACCATATCCAAATCCGGCGGCACCCCCGAACCCCGCAACGGCACCATCGAAGTTCAAAAAGCCTTCGCCGCCCAAAAACTAGACTTCGCCAAACAAGCAATTGCCATCACCGGCACAGACAGCAAACTAGACAAATTAGCAAAATCCCAAGGCTGGATTGCCACCTTCCCCATGTCAGACTGGGTGGGAGGACGCACCTCAGAACTCTCAACAGTAGGACTTTTGCCCGCAGCTTTGCAAAACATCGACATTCGGGCGATGCTAGACGGCGCTAAAGTCATGGACGAAGCTACCAGAATTCCCGAAATTAAAAACAATCCCGCCGCCCTTTTAGCGATGAGTTGGTATTTTGCCTGCAACGGACGCGGCGAAAAAGATATGGTAGTTTTGCCATACAAAGATTCCCTGCTATTATTCAGCCGCTATTTGCAGCAATTAGTCATGGAATCTATAGGCAAAGAAAAAGATTTAGAAGGCAACACAGTTCATCAAGGAATCGCAGTCTACGGCAACAAAGGCAGCACCGACCAACACGCCTACGTCCAGCAACTGCGCGAAGGCGTACCGAATTTCTTCCTCACATTTATCGAAGTATTGCAAGACAGGCAAGGCATTTCCCCAGAAGTAGAAACAGGTGTTACTTCGGGAGATTATTTGTCTGGTTTGTTGCAGGGAACTCGACAAGCTTTGCACGAAAATCACCGAGATTCAATTACTGTCACAATTCCCCAAGTCAACCCTCGGACAGTAGGAGCATTAATCGCCCTCTACGAAAGAGCAGTAGGTTTTTACGGTTCCTTGGTGAATGTCAACGCCTATCACCAACCGGGCGTGGAAGCAGGCAAAAAAGCTGCCGCTGCTGTATTGGATTTGCAAAAACAGGTACTGCAAGTGCTCACAGATGCTCATGCACCTCTGTCTGTAGCAGAAATAGCCAAACAAGCCGGAAAACCAGAGCAAATCGAGACAATTTACAAAATTCTGCGACATTTGGCAGCCAACGGGCGCGGCGTAGCTTTGGAGGGGAAATTAGCGCAACCTGCTACTTTAACCGCAAGTTATAAAGAAAATTAAACAGTAGAATTAAGAATTAAAAGTGAGTAATTTCACTTTTAATTTTTCATGTTTAATTTTTAATGTCTCCCCATGCCCCTGACGATTCTGGTTGCTGACGACGATTTCGCGACTCGCCTGTCGATTACCGATTATCTGGAAATTAACGGATACTCTGTAATTCCTGCTGAGAACGGCAAAGAAGCTTTAGGGTTGGTACAGGAATTTCAGCCCCACTTGATTGTCACCGACATTACAATGCCCGAAATGGATGGCTACGAATTTGTGCGGCGAGTTCGGATTCGTCCCGCTTTTCGTTTACTACCGGTGATTTTTTTGACCGAACGCACGAGCACTGAGGAACGGATTCGCGGCTATCAGATGGGGTGCGACAATTTTCTGGCTAAGCCTTTTGAACTACAGGTGTTGGGGGTAGTGATTCGCTCTTTGCTCGATCGCTACGCTCTCATTGCTCAGGCATCTTCTCGTTCGGAATCAGAATCTACGTCAACAGAGGCACGCCACAGAGCCACCAACCACCCTGAAGCCAATTTTTTAACTCAAAAGTCAGAAACTGGCGATGGCTATTCTCCCCGCCCAAATTCTCCGAATTTAACGCAGCGAGAGCAACAAGTGCTAGATTTGCTGACAGAAGGTCTTTCTAATATTCAAATTGGCGATCGGCTGCACCTCAGTCCCCGCACCATCGAAAAGCACGTCAGCAGCTTGTTCAGAAAAACTGAAAGCAGCAACCGAACAGAACTCGTTCGCTTTGCGATGGAACACCATTTAGTCAGTAATTGGTAATTGGGAATTGGGAATTGGGAATTGGGAATTGGTAATTGGGAATTGGGAATTGGGAATTGGTAATTGGTAATTGGGAATTGGGAATTGGGAATTGGTAATTGGGAATTGGGAATTGGGAATTGGGAATTGGGCGAGCGCGAAGCGGAGGGATTGGGAATTGGCCAAACAGGGCATTGTTAATTGTTAATTGTAATTGTTAATTGTTAATTGTTCCTGACTGATAACATACTCCAACAAACCCTGCGAAGCGTCCATCAGCAAATCAATTACCCGATCGAATCCATCCGGGCCGCCGTAGTAAGGATCTGGCACTTCTTTCAGGTCGTATTTCTGGCAAAAATCGCACATCAACCGCACTTTATCTTGATATTTTCCCGCGTTGTCGAGAGCAAGAATATTCTGATAATTGTCCCGATCCATCGCCAGAATCAAATCAAAATTTTCAAAATCTTTCCTTTGAAATTGACGGGCTGCGCCTAACAATTCAATCCCTTGCTTCCTCGCAGCCAATGTCATGCGGCTGTCAGGGGCGCTACCAATGTGATAGCCACCTGTTCCGGCGGAATCGCAGGTGATACGATCGCCCAAACCTGCTTTTTCGATTAAGTGATCCATGATATTTTCTGCTGAGGGCGATCGGCAGATGTTTCCGAGGCAGACAAATAGTAATTTAGTCATTAGTTATTAGTTATTAGTTATTGGTTATTGGTTATTGGTTATTGGTTATTAGTTATTGGTTATTGGTTATTGGTTATTGGTTATTAGTCATTAGTCATTAGGAAGAAGGTTTTTTTCATCTTTTTCCCAAAGTTTCCTACTTCATAGAAATTAACCAGTCATTAGCTATCAAGTCGTTATACCAATTTCATAAAGTAGCGCTAGATATTACCACCCAACCCCCCCGATGCTTTGGGGGGCTAGGACTTCATCAGCACATCTCTAGAAAAATGGTATTACTCAACATAAATCACTAATGACTGATGACTAATGACTGATGACTACTGTCAACTGCCAACTGACCAAGGGCTTAGAAACCGGGGAGATTCAGTCCGCCGGTCAGTTCTTCCATTTTCTCCCGCATCGTAGCCGTAGACTTAGTGTAAGCATCCTGCATCGCCACGGTGACGAGTTCAGAAACCACATCAGCACCTTCACCGAGGGCATCCGGTGCAATTTCGACTCGGCGGGGTTCTTGGTTGCCGCTGAGAAAAACTTTGACCAAGCCGCCGCCGGCAGTTCCCTCAATTTCCATTACATCCAACTCTTCTTGAAGCTTTTTAGCTCCTTCTTGAACTTGCTGAGCTTTTTTGAAAGCTTCAGTCAGTTCCTTCATTTTGCCCAGGCCGAAGCCAAATCCTTGTCCTGATTTTGTCATAATTACTTTGTGATGGTGTGTGGGCTGGCAGTTTGCCGCTTTCGTATTACTTCAATGATGCCTTAGAAAGGGAACTCTCCCAGTATTCTAACTTCTGGCTCCAACAACAGCGACCACCGCTGCTCGACTTGCTGTTGAACGTGGCGGATCACTTGAAAAATATCATTTGCCGTTGCTGACCCGCAGTTAAGAATAAAATTAGCATGGCGCTGAGCTACTTGTGCGCCACCGATCTGATATCCCTTCAGTCCCGCTTGTTCGATGAACCAACCTGCCGTCTTGGGGCCGGGGTTACGGAAGACTGAGCCACAGCTCGGTAAGTGGTAAGGCTGAGTTGTCCGCCGCTGGCTGAAATTTTCATTAGTGACGGCCATTACTTGCGATCGGTCAAATCCCGGCTGCAACTGAAAAGTCGCTTCTGTTACCAGCCGATCGCCCCCTTGCAGCACCGAAGTCCGGTAGCGGTACTCCAACTCTTGGGGAGTCAAAATTTCCACCTTACCGGAGGGGGATAGCAGGCGAGCCTTGACCAGAATATCAGCAGTACAGCCCCTGTGAGCGCCTGCATTCATCACCACAGCCCCTCCCACGGTGCCCGGTATACCGACAGCCCATTCTAGACCTTTCCAGCCCCGTTTAGCCGCCAACCAAGCAAGGCGGGGAATTGACTCCCCCGCCCCGGCCGTAACTTGACCTGCTTCTGCATTGAAATGCACTTGCTTGAGGTAGCGAGTGGCGACGACCAAACCGGACAAACCCCGATCGCTCACCAACAGATTAGAACCCGCACCCAACAGAGTCACCGGCACCCCTTCATCCTGTGCCCAGGCAAAACTTGCTTGCAAAGCCTCCATGCTGCGGGGAGCGACGTACCACTGGGCAGGGCCGCCGACTCGAAAAGAAGTCTGGCCAGCAAGCGAAACTTGGGAGTTAATCTGACAGTCAGTTCCCCGCAAAGAAATAGGAGAATACACTCGCCGATAGTCCTTAACAGAGGAGTCATTCGAGATTGTCACCATCTTGAAAATCCTTAAAAATACCTTCGCTCGAAGACGTGGTTGAAAATTCATTTATCGGTGGCCGGGCAGCCATTTTGAGCGAGTCGCCCTCATCGAGCAGTGTCGGTAAAACCTGCACCGCCTTGGATGTCGATCGACTCGCAGACGCGGGCTAATTTGGGCGCGAAGCTTCTTGATAAAAAGCCATCACCTCTGGAATAATCTGATTCAGATTACCAGCACCCAAAAACAGAGCCAAATCCCCCGGTTGCAGATTTTCGGTTAAAAACTTACTTACCGACTCCAAGGAAGGCGCAAACACAACCTCTGGGCCTGCTTTAGCAATCAAATCAGCAACCTGCTGCCCGCTAATTTTTCCTAAATTCGGTTCCCCAGCACTATAAATATCGCAAGCCACAACCAAATCTGCATCCCCAAAAGATTGAGCAAATTCTGGCAAAAATGTCAGAGTTCGGCTGTAACGGTGCGGTTGAAAAATAGCAACCACTCTTCGGGATTTCTGATTTTTTTCGCTACCTTCGATACGCAAGCGAGCCGCCGCCAAGGTGACGAGAATTTCGCTCGGGTGGTGGGCGTAGTCGTCCACAAACAAGATGTCATTGTGAAAACCCCGCACCTCAAAACGGCGGCGAGCACCTTCAAAGCCGGAAATCGCTTTGGCGATCGCCGAAAACTCCAACCCCAACAATCGACCCACTGCTACCGCCGCTAGTGCATTGCTGAGATTGTGTGTCCCCAGCAACTTCAACTCCATTTCCCCCAGGAAAGCTCCTCGCTCCCAAATACCAGCCTTGGTGCTTTCGGCACCGTACTCCACTCCCGAAACCGTGTAGTCAGCACCGCTGTCCGGATTCAAACTGTAGGTGACATTGGGGGCGAGGCAGTCTTTGACGATTTTGTCGTCAATGCAGCCCACCAAGGTTTGACAGTTTTTCGCAAACACCTTAAATATGTCTATCACCTGGTCGAGAGTCTCGTAATGGTCTGGATGATCCAGTTCCACATTTGTCACTATGCCAATTTTTGCTACCAGCTTGACAAGAGAACCGTCGGATTCATCAGCCTCGGCAACTAAGTAGGGGCCTTGGCCGACACGGGCATTGCCTTCCCAAGCATTTACCTCGCCTCCTACTACGATCGTCGGGTCTAGACCCGCAGCCATCAGCATGAAGCCGATTAAGCTGCTAGTAGTAGTTTTGCCGTGAGTCCCTGCTACAGCTATGCTTTGGTAATCTTTAATTAAGGCGGCCAACACATCCGATCGATGAAAAATCGGACAGCCCAAATCTAGAGCAGCTCGATATTCGGCATTTGCAGGGTGAATTGCCGTCGAACATACTACTTGAGGCAATCCCCCATTTGCTGGGGCGTCCAAACCGTTGCCGTTCAATTTGAGAGCTTTGGCTGTCGCGACGGAAGTCCCTACCGCACCAGCGACCGAGGATACTATATTTTCGGGTGTCCCGCGATCGGAACTGCTACCGTTGATAGCCGTTTGAAAAACTTCAAAATTGCTGGCGTCTTGACGCCAAAAAATGTGAGCTCCCATTTCTTGCAAGCGCTCGGTGATGTGACTCGATTTAATATCGGAGCCGTACACGGGCAACTTGCGTTTAGCTAGAATGTAGGCAATGGCTGACATCCCAATTCCACCAATGCCGATGAAATGAAATGGTCTACCGCTGAAATCAACAGAACTCGGCATCTTCGCTCCTCACACACCACGCCACGCCAATAACACGCGATATCATCAAAAAAATGGTTAGAAACCCCGTCCCTTCGGCAAGCTTAGGGCAAGCTTTATAGGACGGCTTTATATTCCCTTTCGGGAAGGAGGAGTATGGTTGCTCCTCTGTGGAGATATGGTTGTCTCCAAAACTCCCTTGCGGGGTAAAGTTAGCTTGTCGGCAAATGTTTTCTGAGCTTTTTAGACTTGCAGCACTGTTTCTGTTACCTGGAAACGATTTAACTGCAAATGACACTCTCAGGGGATTTCGCACTCTCCAGGGTGTCGTGACTCAAAAAACCTAGACCAAGGGAAGTATACGGCCCGTCAGGACAGCTCGTAAGAATCTTACAAGCCTCATGCCGTCAGGGCTGAGGTTCCTGACATCAAGAATTGTTTTTTTCAGGATACAGTTCGCTAGACATTTTTGTACACAATTCTCTGCGCTTCCCTAAATTTCGGGATTTGTAGAGAGGTTTGTCTTGTATCCTATTTGACTTAGTACCGAGTAGTTTTCCGGAACAGTCACAAAAGAGAAAATTGCAAATCAGAGAGAATGGGGTTTGGGCCAGGATCGGCTGACTAATTTTGGGCGGTTGCACAGTCCTGCATTCTTTCTATTTCTATCCGCCTGCTGTGCTGGGATACGGCAGCAAAAGCCCCACAATCTTTTTACGAAGATTGAGGGTAAAACCCATCAGGATTTACAAACACTACCACGTATGGCACAACTTCGCTCATTTTTTAGTGTTTGATCTGTTGGTACGTTCAACAGTTGACAGTTGACCGATCGCGCTTTTGAGATTTTCTGCGAGGGAAATTAATTTTTCCGTTCTCTTTACAAGGAACAGGCTTTAAACCCATTTTTTCTATTAAGTATGCTAAGTATAGTTTTTAGAAAGATGAGGTACTATGTGGCATAGGGCATAGGGTATCGGGCTATCCTCACTTTTTTGATAACCGACCGCTATACCCTCCCTTTTGGCAAAACTCAATCTGACATGATGTTGCCCAGACTGAGCTATAGTAGGTTTCTCACTTTGTTTACAGACACAAGTAATGCTGGTGTCTGGGAGCGGACTTAAGTCGGCACTACGAACTAATCCGCGATCAGACTATTTGACATACCTCCTCGTCCTAAAGGAGCGAGGATTCCTTGACGCTTCACTGCAATGCGCTACCGAAGTAGTATAACTGGTCAAAGCCTACAAAAATAAAATTTCGGTAAAGTCTGTATTAATCCTAATTTTGGGAAATATGGAAAAAGTAGCGATTTTGGGGGGGACTTTTGACCCGGTTCATTGCGGGCATTTGTCGATCGCCCAGACGGCGGTGAGTCAATTTGGGATCGATCGAGTCATTTGGGCGATCGATCGCACCCCTCGTCACAAGTCGCACAGTGTTTTGGCAAGTTTTGACCAACGGCGGGAAATGGTGGCTCTGGCAACGGCCCAGCGGTCGGATTTTGGACTTTTGCCAGTGGATACCAATCCCTCTGGAACTTCTGCTATTGACACTTTGTTATATTTGCAAAAAATCTATCCGGGCGATCAGTGGTACTGGATTATTGGTAGCGACGCGCTCCAAACTCTCCCCAAATGGCACCGGTGCAGCGAAATTGGCGGGTTGTGCGACTGGTTGGTGGCCCCGCGTCCGAGTCAGAAAAATCGGGATCGAGAAAAAAGCGGGGAAATTGGCTCCTTTGAGTGGGGGGATAGCTTGTGGGATACAGCCATTGATGGGGATGACAAAATGCAGGATCGGACAAAAGCTGTTTGCTGTAAAGTTGCTCAACAGATGGCTCTGGTGAATGTGGAAATTCGCTGGGAGGTGCTTTCCATGCGTGCGATCGAGATTTCGTCGAGCCACATCCGCCGCTGCTGTGCCGAAAATCGCGATCTCAGTTACTTAGTCCCGGAAGCTGTACGGACTTATATTGCGACTCAGAACCTTTACCAGCAACCAGCAGCCGAAATCTGAATGCCTTTGGCATGGGGATTTCTGGCGAGTTCAAAAAAGTTTAGGCTTTTTTGATACAGACGAAAAGTTAGAAAGGATCAGCCTTTGCGATATGATCTTGTCTCATAAGTCAATTCTTAAATTTTTCCAAAATTTAAGCCTGAGCTAAGGGCTGCAATCGTTAGGAGGTAATAAGGTGATTAGAGTCGCGATCAATGGTTTTGGACGTATTGGGCGCAGTTTTGCGCGCTGCTGGTTGGGCCGAGAAGATAGCCAGCTCGAACTCGTAGCAATTAATGACACTTCCGATCCCAAAACTAATGCCCACTTGCTGAGATACGATTCCATGATGGGAACGTTGAAGGGTGTGGACATCAGTACGGATGAAAATTCGATTATTCTCAATGGCAAGACAGTTAAATGCGTGAGCGATCGTAATCCGCTCAACCTGCCTTGGAAAGATTGGGGTATTGATCTGATTATTGAAGCAACCGGTGTCTTCGTTGATCAAGCGGGTGCATCGAAGCATATCACAGCCGGCGCAAAAAAAGTGCTGATTACTGCTCCGGGTAAAGGGCCAGAAGTAGGGACTTATGTGATGGGAGTCAACCACCACAACTACAAGCACAATGACTACACAGTCATCAGCAATGCTAGCTGTACCACTAACTGTCTGGCTCCCGTACTGAAAGTGCTTAACGACAATTTTGGCATCATCAAAGGCATGATGACCACTACCCACAGCTATACTGGCGACCAGCGCTTGTTGGATGCCAGCCACCGCGACTTGCGGCGGGCGCGGGCGGCAGCGATGAATATTGTGCCGACTTCTACCGGAGCTGCTCAAGCTGTGGCTTTGGTGATTCCAGAGTTGAAGGGTAAGTTAAATGGCATCGCCATGCGGGTGCCGACTCCCAACGTGTCGGTAGTTGATTTTGTGGCTCAGGTAGAGAAAAAGACTTTTACCGAGCAGGTAAATCAAGTTTTCAAAGAAGCAGCCGAAGGCTCGATGAAGGGGATTTTGGAATACAACGATTTGCCTTTGGTTTCTTGCGACTATCGCGGAAATGATGCTTCTTCAATTCTAGATTCCAGTTTGACGCTGGTGATGGACGGCGACATGGTGAAGGTGTTGTCTTGGTACGACAATGAGTGGGGCTACAGTCAGCGGGTTGTTGACTTGGCTGAATTGGTCGCCGAACGTTGGGAAGGTTAGAATCCTGACTTCTTTCCGGCAGTCGGGCAGGGGTTTCAACCCCTGCCTCAAGGCTAAAGTCTCTTAAGAGGACTCAGAAGAAGATTTTTAAACTTACTTTTCGGGTATGTGAGGTACATAGCAGAGGTAGGGACACGGCATTGCCGTGTCCCTACGGGGATATTGAACGTACCTCATAAACCTGCAATCTGCTGTATTAGTCTTCTTAAAAGGACTCAGAAGAAGACTTTTAAACTCATTAGTCCTCATAGCGAGGACTTTAGCTATTAGACTAGACAGGGAATTCATTCCCTGGCGGACTACGGAGTGGCGGACAGTCAGCTTAAGTTGTCACCAATGAACTCTGCCTGGAAATGACTTAACTGTCTTGAACTCTTAGTCTGCGGAGGCAGACTTCGTTTGTTTAGGAGCGGTTTCAACCGCCGAATCATCAAGTTAAATAATTTATATGAAAAAAGCGTTAATTTGTGGTATATCCGGTCAAGATGGAGCTTATTTAGCGAAACTGCTTTTGGAGAAAGGTTATGAAGTTTGTGGCACCTCTAGGGATGCCCAAATGTCGAGTTTCCGAAACCTTGCCAGTTTAGGAATCCGAGACAGAGTAAAACTAGAATCCATGTCTCTCAACGATTTTCGCAGTGTCTTGCAAGTCCTAGCAAAAATTGGGCCCGACGAAGTGTACAATCTAGCAGGTCAAAGTTCCGTCGGTCTGTCTTTTGAGCAACCCGTAGAAACTCTCGAAAGCATTGCTACAGGCACGTTAAATCTGTTAGAAGCAATTCGGTTTACAGGCGGAAAAATTAAACTTTACAATGCCAGTTCCAGTGAATGTTTTGGGGATACCGGAGGCATTGCAGCGGATGAAAATACGCCCTTTCGCCCCAGAAGTCCCTATGCGGTGGCGAAAGCAGCGGCATTTTGGGAAGTAGCGAATTATCGGGAAGCGTACAATTTGTTTGCCTGTTCTGGTATTTTGTTCAATCACGAGTCGCCGCTGCGGCCGGAGAGGTTCGTCACCCAAAAAATTGTATCTGTTGTGTGCCGAATTGCTGCGGGCAGTTCCGAAAAACTGCATTTGGGAAATATTTCAGTGCAGCGGGACTGGGGCTGGGCCCCGGAATATGTGGAGGCGATGTATTTGATGTTGCAGCAGGATGAACCGGACGATTATGTAATTGCTACCGGTGCGAGTTATCCTTTGGAAGAGTTCGTACAGACAGCGTTTGTGGCTGCGGGTTTGGATTGGCAGGAACATTTGGTAACGGATGCTAGTCTCTACAGACCGACGGAGATTGCTGTTGGGAGGGGAAATCCGGATAAGGCGAAGGAAAAATTGGGATGGGAGGCAAAATATAAAATGCCTGATGTGGTGCGGATGATGGTGGAAGCGAGGCAGATTTGAGGGGAAATTATCAGGTGAAAATATGGAGGCAGAATATACGACAGCTAAGGAGTGGTATAAGGCTAATCGCCGAGAGTTGAAGAAATATCGGGTCAGTGGATAGCTTATACTAACCGAGGGGTGATTAGTTGCGATCGGGATTATCGAAAGATGAAGGACGGGATTCCGACTGATACACCTAAATTGGGTTATTTGCTCGATCGTATACATGAAAGCGAGTTTATTGAACCAGTCAGGTTTTATCCTGTCAGGATGAGGTCTTTGAAATCTCACGATTGGCAGCCAAGATATGAATTGCATATAAAAGTTCTGAACTCGGAAAATGTTCAAATACTGGATCGATATAATTTAAGCTAATTTTAGCGCTCGCACGAGCATCATGCTCTACGGTAATACACTAAGTTAGGTTTTGAGTCAATGACATGGAGTAGTACGATCAACATTTCCAGTATATTTGATGGTTGCTGCTGGTAAAGAACTTATTTATTATAGGTAAAAAATTATTCCCTAAGCTAGAGTACCTAGCGCTTCGCACAAATCCCGGGTCTATAATAACTGGTTTTGTGGGAATATCCTCAGAACTAAAAAAAATTATAACAGACTTTTTGGTTGTCACCCTGTGAGCTAGCCTAATCGATTTTAACTACCACTGTAGACAAAATTGAGAGTTAAAATGCTATCTGAATATGTTATCGTATCACAAATACTAATTAGCAGGTTTAGAATGAAATGGGTATACTAAGAATGGGAATGCCAACAGAGCTAGTAAGCAGACTCCAACAAGCTTACAACATACAACTGTTGGTCGAGACAGGCACTTATCATGGCAACACAGCACTTTGGGCAGCAGATCATTTTAAAACTGTTATAACCATAGAAGCATCTCCAGAAATATATGCACAAGCAGTTGCCACACACAGCCAGGTTAAAAACGTAAAATTTTTATACGGCCATTCAAAAGATCAACTAGCCACTCTTGTACCATCAATGAATGAACCTTGTATCTTTTGGCTAGATGGTCACTGGTGTGGAGGTGTCAGCTACGGCGAGGATGATGAATGCCCGCTTCTTGAAGAACTTCTAATTATTAACAACTCGACTCACGACCACTTTATACTTATTGATGATGCCAGACTATTTCTCAACCCTCCCCCTCCTCCTCACCGTTCTGAACAGTGGCCAAATATAAAGGCTATCTTCAATTTATTAGCAGCACAGAAGAGCAGATACACAACTGTATTTGAAGACGTTATAATTTCAGTTCCTGAATCTGCCAAGTCAGTAGTTGCTGAATATTTACTATCGTCAACTTAGCTTTTAATCGCAATTTTTCGAAACATAGACTTAGTGCAAGATGAGGTTGATAAAATTTAGTAAAAATATAAACCTCATTTCGCTAATCTTACTGCATTCTAACAGCCTCTGCTAAAGGATAACTATCCCACGGCAAGAACGGAATTAATTTTTCACGTTTGCGACAAGGACGGTAAAACAACTTACCCTCTTTATTAAGTAAACAGGTAACAAAGGAAAAAGAACTATTGGAAATCGCTACCATCTCGCACTGACTCAACAAATAAAAATCAGGATAAAAACTAGCTGGTGGCAAATCTATACCTAGTTCTTTTACTGTTACTGGTTGAAATTCGGCAAAATCATCGATAACTTCCTCTAGTGAATCACTAGCGACAAATAAAACAGGTTGCTCAATATTTTCCCATATATCTCTCAGCCAGTCTTTGTACCATTCAGTAGGGGCTGGATAATAATACAGGTTTTCGTCAAGAGAGAAATCCTTAATATCGCCACGCCGTAAGTGTATGCCTATCAGTGTCTTTCCTCTGGAATTCAAATTTTCCAAAGCAACTTTCATTGTTGCTTCAACTTCCTGAATGGGCTTAAACAGAGATCGAAAATACTCCTTGTGGGGAGCATAGAAAGTAGTCCTGTACTGAAAGAAACCCCAAAAATCAACATTTTTACATGGATCTTTTTGATACGGTATCTGTGCTGGCACAATGGGATGTCTTTCTTCAACAATCGGTAATTGTCTGGAAATTATTGGATCATTGTGGCCGAAAAGATACTGCCCAATCCACTCAGGGGTTTCTACTCGTAGATTATGTTGCTTGGCATAGATTTTCAAAAACGCATACTGAAATATCTGATTGCCGAATTGGCCATTTATACCAAGGGTAGACATGGTAATTAAAGGCTTTTTCACATAACAAGCATCTCCCCAAGTAGGGTTATAAGGTGTCGTAGTTGCCCTCCTTTCAAAACCATAGGCTTCTAAAAAGTCGTCAATCTGGTCAATTAAGGCGCATCCTTCATACAGTTCTTCATAATTAACTTCTGTATTAATTACTTCAATATATTTCAACAAGTTAGTTGCACCTTGGAAAGCCAGAAGCTCTGCACCTTGAATATCAATGTTTAATATATTAAAATCTGAAGCCTGTAGCTGCATTTCTTCTAAGAGGGTATCAAGGGTTTTGGCTTCTACTGTTAATTTGTGAGTTACTTGGATGGTGGGGTATATATCTCCATGAACCTTCAACGGTAAAATGGAGCTACTCATCTCATTGTTGGTGACAATCAACTCGACTGTGCCATTTTGATTGCTGATTGCACAATTTACTACTTGCACCTCCAACATTCCAGCCATTCGTTTTTTGAGTCTTTCTGCTACATCAGGGTTAGCCTCAATAAATAATACTTGCTTTATTCCCATTTCTTGGTATGTTTTTAACTCCTCACCTTCATGCGCTCCCACATGAATAACTCCACTAGGGAGAACTGAATGTTGCTTACAAACCTGAGAAATATCAAGCATCGCTTCGGGCGGTTCACCTAAAACTGTTGAGCGGAATCTCTCATTTACGGCTAAGAAATTGCTGAATTGAAAATCCTCGTGATTAGGTGAAAAATTGGGCAGGTATTCTAACTGGTCTGGCAAAATTTTAAAAATTGAATAACGATATTGCGATAGCAAAGCAAAAATCTGCTCTAAGGTTGTGCCAGCATCAAGGTATGTACCGCCATACTCAAACTGGATATAATCTATTCTCCCTGATTTCAATAAATTTATCGCGCCAGACAATACATCTAGTTCCGCTCCTTCTACATCTATCTTCAAGAAGTTAATCCTCTTGATTCCCAATCTGTTACAGTAACCGTCAATGGTAGTTGCCAACACCTCCACACTTTGAGGAGGCTGAAGACGATAAGTGCTTTCAACATCAAAGCCCCGACGGTAGATTGTACTCCACTGAGGCGCATCAGGATAATAACAAATTTTAGCAAGTCCGTCGGTTTTAGAAACAGCACAGTTATTTGGGATGAGCTTTCCCGAAGGATTTTTGGAGGAAATGTTTTTAATGAGTTCCTGGTAAATTTTAGGCACTGCTTCAAAAAGGTGTACTTCGATATCAGAAACAGCATTTAAAACTTCTTCAGTCCATCCCCCTACATTAGCGCCAATATCAAAGACTGTTTGACCTTGGTTAATAAATCTTTTGATAACGTTGAATTCGCCAGTTTCATTAAATACGTTCACATTCACCTCTTGTCCTAAGTCAGATAACCGTCGCCAGTCATTAATTACTGATACCGCATCTCCATGATTGACAATTTTTTCCCACATTTGGTTGTAGTCATCTATGACTTGCTGTAACTTTACCTGTTTTTCTTCAAGGACAGCATGATCAATCGCCATTTGCGTCAATTTTGGCTTTAAGAAGTGTCTGTATTGACGGATATTCTTTTTTAGATAATCTGGTATATCTTTACCTTCAACATCTCTAATGTCGTAATAGTATTTGCCAAGAGAGTCTTCATCATGGGTAGGTCTTGTTACATCAAAATTGATCAAAGGAATTCCTGTTTCTTTAGAATTATCTGCCTCTGCATGAGCAAAACTCTGCAATTTGTACCTGGTTGATTTGGCACCTCCAAAATAACTCAAATGCCACCCCCCCTTCTCTATGTAAGGGTGTTGAAATCCTTCCTTTCTAATATTTGCTGCTTTCCAATTTGGACTCCAAAAACCTTCGTCAGACCTCCTAACTTGGGTGGCAGTTCTAACTTTAAAATCTTTGTATTTACAAGCTACAGTACCACACCACCACTGAGTCTGAAAAGCATCTAGATTATTATGATACAGATCATGGGTAAAGATGACAAAATCATTATCTAACAACAGATTTATAGCATCTTCTATTTTTTCTTTTCTGGGTATTTCATCGACATCGCTGATTAAAATAATGTCTTTATCGTTGCATGGTATAAGTCTCAAAGGTCGAATGATACAATCCCTTTGATGATTCTCCAAAGGCCACCTTTCGCCATTGATAACTTCTGGCATATCATCGACAACATAATGAATAATTTTGTCCTGATATTCAGCAAATTCATGGATAAACTGTTGGTAGTATAAGGGTTTAGGGTTTCCACTATGAGTCTTGGTTGCTTCTACTAAAATAAACTTATCTACAACATCTTTTAATTCTTCAATTCTGATTTTCAGAATATCCAATTCATTGAAAAAGGCAAAACAGTCATAAATTTGAGGGCGTTTTTGATTAGCTTGCATATTATCGGGATTGAGTTTAAAAGCCTTGTAGTAACAGAGGCTAGCCTCGGTTGCGTTTCCCTGAGCTGCTAGTGCTTCTCCTAAGTTATAGTAAGATTCGTCAGAGTTGGGACTCAGTTCAAGAGAATGACGCAAAGTATCGATCGCACCTTCTAAATCCCCCTGTTTAATTAATAATTCCCCTAAGCGATAATGAGCTTGCACATCATCTGGATTTAACTCAGTAATGTGGCGATAAGTCGCGATCGCCTCTTCCCACTGCTCTTGTTTCACCAATGCCTTCCCTAAATTCAACCAAACTTCCGAGTGATCTGGTTGAATCTCTAGGAGCTTGCGATAAGCCTGCACATCATCTGGATTTAACTCAATCGCACGACGATAAGAAGTGATCGCCCCCTCCAAATCTAACTGAGTTCGCTGTTGCAGCAATTCCCCCAGTTTATACTGTATCCAATCCGTCTCTGGTTCAAGCTCACTGGCACGGCGATAAGCCGCGATCGCCTCATCTAGCTGACCCAATTTTTCTAAACTATGCCCTAACCCATAGTAAGTCCCGAAATGTTCGGCATTGAGTTCAATGGCTCTGCGGAAAGCAACAACCGCTTCCTCCCACTGTTCCTGTCGATCTAAAGCATCCCCCAAGTGATGATAAGACCAAGAAAAATCCGGGTTGAGTTCTATGGAGCGCCGGAAAGCTGTGATCGCCTCATCTAGTTGACCTAATTTTGCTAGAGCTTCCCCTAAATTGTGGTAAGACCAGGAGAGGTCAGGATTTAGCTCAATGGCATTGCGGTAGGCTGCGATCGCCTCCTCCAGATTCCCTGACTCTAGAAGTTGATTCCCATTATTCAAATATATCGTCGCAGTTTCGTTTGTATTCATTTCACTTTTAATTTTATATTTTGAAATAATTATATTCTCAGTTTGACTCTCAGTTTTACCAAGGCTGCCTTTGAGTTTAATTGAATCATGCCAGACAATATAAATTTATGGACTTGACAAAGATGCAACACTTTGCTAATCAAATCAATAAACTCTAGCTCTCTGGTCGTTTCTAATTTCAAACTTTGTACACGATACCAGACTAGAGGCGCTTTGGCAAAGTTCCTGACTTAAAACAAATTGACACATCGTCAAACATACTAGGGAACACTTGATCCCAATGTCAAGTCAACTAGCAAAATCCGCCTTCAGTGTGCCTGCATATGTACTAAACTGAGCAAGCACCAAACAGGCGGCAGTCATTCAGAGAGTTTTTAGAGGCAATTCTATGAAAAAAGCACTAATTTGTGGTATATCCGGTCAAGACGGAGCTTATCTAGCCAAATTCCTCCTAGATAAAGGCTACTCAGTCTGTGGCACATCGCGAGATGCCCAAATGTCAACCTTCAACAACCTCACGCGCTTAGGCATCCGTGACTCAGTAAAGCTAGAATCCATGTCCCTCAATGACTTTCGCAGCGTTTTGCAAGTGCTTGCCAAAATTGAGCCAGATGAGGTGTACAATTTAGCAGGTCAGACTTCCGTGGGACTGTCCTTCGAGCAACCAGTGGAAACCCTAGAAAGCATTGCCACCGGGACACTGAATCTCCTAGAGGCAATTCGATTTACAGGGGGAAAGATTAAATTATATAATGCCAGTTCTAGTGAGTGTTTTGGCGACACTGGAGGCAAAGCCGCCGAAGAAAGCACCCCATTTCACCCTAGAAGTCCCTATGCAGTTGCCAAGGCAACAGCGTTTTGGGAAGTCGCTAATTATCGGGAAGCCTATAATTTGTTTGCTTGTTCTGGTATCCTGTTTAATCACGAATCCCCTCTGAGGCCAGCCCGGTTTGTGACCCAAAAAATTATTGTATCAGTAGCTTGCCGGATTGCCACGGGTAGTCCAGAAAAGCTGCAATTGGGTAATATTTCTGTACAGCGGGACTGGGGTTGGGCTCCCGAATACATGGAAGCAATGTATCTGATGTTGCAGCAGTCAGAACCCGATGATTATGTAATTGCTACTGGGGAGAGCCATGCCTTAAAAGAATTTGTTGCCCAAGCGTTTGCCACTTTGGGATTAGACTGGGAGGAACATACAGTTATAGATACGAGTCTGTACAGACCGACAGAAATTGCACTTGGCAAAGGCAACCCCGCTAAGGCCAAGGAAAAATTAGGTTGGCAGGCAAAATATAAAATGCACGATGTAGTAAAGATGATGGTGGAGGCAAAGCAGGCTAATTTTTAATAGACGGACAGAATCTATACTAAGGATTCTGTTATACCCAAAGTTAAATTTTGTTAAGTTAAGTACAAATAGGAGAAATGGGAATGAGTAAGTGGAAAAAAAGTTTTAGCTATAAGGGGAAAGAACTCCTTTACAACCGCATCCGATATAACAATCCATCGGAAAGAGCAGTAGAAGTACCGATAGGGTTCGAGTTTTTGGTCAATGTTCCCAAATCCGCCCGCGTCTTAGAAGTGGGAAACGTGCTATTCTATTATGAAAATTCCCTCAGTCAGTATACGGGAGTTATTTCCAGAAAGATTGTAGATAAATTTGAAATAGAGCTAGGTGTAGACAATGAAGATTTAATGTTACTTAGCTCTGAACAAAAATATGATGCTATAGTTTCTATTTCAACAGTAGAGCATATAGGACAGGGTGTTACCCCCGTAGGCACTTATGGTGAAGTTACAGAAGAACGAGATTTGGAAGCGCCTCTCAAGGCTATAGCTAAGATATACGATCTGCTCACTACGGGTGGAACTGCCTTAATTACCGTTCCTTTTGGAACCCTGACAGATGGTGAGTGGTATATTCAGTTCAGCGGTCAGTACCTAAGTCTTTTAGAAAAGTACGGAATCCCTAAAGAAGCAGTTACTACAAATTTCTTAAAATTAGTGGATCGAGATCCGACCGAAGATAGCGTTAAAATGTTGTGGGAAGAAGTCGATGCTATTGAAGTTAGTAATGTAGAGTACAATTATCCATTTACAACAGCTAATGCGATTGTTATTATAGAGATTTCTAAGGTTTCCAACGATTTCTATTTAAACTTAAATGTCGAACCTACGCCTTTGTTTTACAATAAGCCTTATGGGGAGCGGATAGGATCGGGTCAAGACATGGTGCAATTGCGCCAAATCCAGGCAGAGTTAGAGCAATACAAGGCGCAATTGCATAAAACTCAGGCGAATGTGGAAATAATCTCGGTTCATGTGCCAAAAACAGGAGGAACAACGTTCTCTCAAATTTTAATTGATATTTATGGCACTGAAGCTATTTTCATGGATTATTTGAATAGGCCCGCAAGTCAAATATATAAACCATCCGATTTGCAGCCAAACATTAAAGCTATTCACGGTCACTTTCACCCCGATAAATACAATGGTTATTTTCCGAATGCTAAAAGAGTAATCTGGTTGAGGAACCCCGTGATTCGATTAATATCAAATTACTTTTATTGGCGATCGCAAGAGGAGGGGGTTCCACGCAATATGGATGTCTTGGGAATCGTAGAGTTTGCTGAGATGGTGCAAAATACAGCAACTAGCTTTATTGGTAAAAATCAATTGAGTGATTTTGATTTTGTCGGAATTATGGAGTTTTTTGAGTCCGACTTAGAAGATTTAAGAAAGATAATGAAATGGTCAGAATTTACTATTTGTCATGACAACAGCAATATATTTCCTAATTATAAATATCAAGTACAAAAAATCTTAGCTGATAACGAAATTCTCAATAAGTTAGCACAGAGCAACAGTCTCGATATGGAACTGTATCAAGAGGCTCTGAACTTGCGAGCAAAGCGTAGGAATGAATTAGGTGGATTCCACCAGCTTCTACAACTTAGTGAACAGTCTCAATCTCAACTGCACCAAACTCAGGGGGAATTGGAACAGTCTCAATCTCAACTGCACCAAACTCAGGGGGAATTGGAACAGTCTCAATCTCAACTGCACCAAACTCAGGG
>NZ_JAUBPP010000017.1:0-50671 GCF_036700765.1 Microcoleus sp. S1D4 | reverse complement strand
AAACTCAGGGGGAATTGGAACAGTCTCAGACTCAACTGCACCAAACTCAGGGGGAATTGGAACAGTCTCAGACTCAACTGCACCAAACTCAGGGGGAATTGGAACAGTCTCAGACTCAAGGAGAGCGGGTTCACTGGGAATTGCAGCGAGCAGAATATCAACAAGCTGTTGCTAATCAGGTAAATGGAAACGGTCAAATGCATTACAGACTATTAGTGTGGGAGGGATGGTATGCATATCGCAGCGGCGATTTGAAAAAAATGCGGGAGTGCTTGCAGGAATCTTTGAAATTTACGTCTTTATCGCGAACTGAAACAGTAAGTAATTGGTTAGAGGGTTTTAGCACTTTTTCCTCGGAGAAAGGTGGGCAGCTTGACAGCCATGCCTTGACGAATTCAGAAGAGTGGAAACAATTAATGCGCCGCCTTATTACCAAGGTAAACTTATTTAAAATTTGAATGTTGTGCAAGCCTCTGGGAAGTTTGATTCTAAGTCAATCGCTTTGTCGCTCTGGTATGAAGATAAATTTGATTGGCAGGTTCTAGTATCCGGTTCACACATTGCTGAAATCTTTTTGATAAGTTGAGGCAAAAATTAAAATATCTATTTGGCGCAAGCGAGAAACTAAAAATGACAGAGTGGAAGAATACGTTCGATTTTCAATTAAACTTAAATGCAGAGCCTATCCCTCTGTTTGCAGGAGAATTAGAGACATCTCAGCCAAAACTCCAAACAGGAGAAGAATTAGAACAGTCCCCTGACTTTATTTTCCTGGTATCAACGGTTGCTGCTCAACTTCACACTTCTGAGGAAGAGTTAGAGGAATCTCACGCTTTTGTACAATTGATGCAAGGGAAAATTGAGCAATTGCAGGGAGTGCAAGAGCAACTAAGCCAAACTCAGGAGGAATTGAAGCGGATTCAAACTTTGATGCAGGAAGTTCAGGCAGAAAAAGATTGGCTGCAATCCAAATATCTGGCTGTGAGACAGATGGCACACCAGCTTCAAAAGGAGCTGGAGCAAGCTCTGGCTCGGCAAAGATAGAATTGTAAGCAACCGCTGCGGCTGTTGACTTGCATACCGCAAGACCGCACTTGATCGTGAGTGAGTTAAATTATGAATAACGGGAGATGTGCTATGAACAAGGAAACATTAAACTCTAATTTTGGAGTTAATATAGGCGGTTTTGTCAAAGGTGAGTTTGGGCTTGGGGAAGGTGTCAGAGCGAATATTAGATCCATCAAAGCTGCGGGCATTCCCTACACAGTTAATAGCCTGAATGTCCAGTGGCACCGGAACTTAGATACCAGCCACAAAGAGGAAGATTTTGCGGCTGAAAACCCCTATGCAATTAATTTGGTCAACGTGAATGCCGAGTCCCTGGGTACATTTATTGATGCTTTTGGTAAAAGTTATTTTCAAAATCACTACAATATTGGATGTTGGGCTTGGGAACTGCCGACATTTCCTCCAGAGTGGCGGTTTGCTTTCGATTTCTTTGACGAGATATGGACTTACAGCAATCACTCAGCAGAAGCGATCGCAGCGGTGTCGCCTATCCCCGTGATTAAGATCATGCCTAGCCTCGATCTGCCCCAGCCTTCTTTGGGAAAAGAAGCTTTAGGTTTGCCTACAGATAAGTTTATTTTTCTTTTTATGTTTGACTCTCTGAGCACCTTTGAAAGAAAAAATCCCGAAGGAGTAGTTCAGGCATTTATCCAAGCTTTCGGCGAGTCAAATAACGATGTTTTGCTGGTCATAAAGTTTTCTAACTCGGAGCACTATCCTCACCAGCGAGATAAATTTAAGGAGTTAGTGGCAAACTATCCGTCAGTTCACCTGATAGAGGGGCATTTGATGAAGGAAGAGGTGAATGCCTTAATTTACAATTCTGACTGCTATGTATCGCTGCATCGGGCTGAAGGTTTCGGGCTGACAATGGCTGAAGCTATGTTTTACGGCAAGCCAGTAATCGCCACGGCTTACTCGTCTAATATGGAATTTATGAATGTCGGCAATAGTTTTTTAGTTAAATACGATTTGGTGACGCTTGTAGAAGAGCAGGGGCCTTACAAAAAAGGGAACACTTGGGCGGAAGCTGATATCGAACACGCTGCTGCTCTCATGTATTACGTCTTTCACAATTATCCGCAAGCCCAGGAAGTAGGTGCAAGAGCAGCTAGCGAGTTGAAGTCTTTATTGAGTCCGCAGACGATCGGCAAAAAAGTTAGAAGCCGCCTAGAACATATTATGAATATGTGGACAACAAACAACTTTTATAGCTCCAAAGATTACTTTAAAGCTCAAGCAAATTACTTTGAATCCCAAGCTCAAGCTTGGAAGAATACAGCACATCAAGTGCAGATGGAACTAGATCGCTACCAGAAACTTGCTTCCCCCCAGTCCAAGATCAAATAATTAACATCAATCTTGCTTGAGTTTTCAAGAAGTAGATAACTGCCTCTCCCCCTTTTTTCGTAACTGTTTTAGGATTTTCATGGCTTCCTGACCAGCGACTTTCCAACCACAATGATAGTTGCGATTAGGTGCATGAGAGGTACTCGTCTCATCATCAACAATATACTCCAAAGACATGAAGAATGGCGGCACAATAGACCTCTTGCAAAAATAATTAGGACAGGCAAGATGCCCATCTCACAAGATTTATTTTTTCTTGTGGAATGGGCATCCTGCCCGTCCCATGAATTGATGAAAAAATTTTTGCAAGAGGTCTAATGTTTTATCGACTCTCTCTCCAATATCTTTGAGCATTGCTAACATCAGCCTCCCTATTTCCATGTATCACCCCAGGTTTGTTAGCAATCCATGATGTAAAGGTAAGCCCCGATCCTCGATTTAATTTCCTATCCGCAGGTGTTTGAGGTATTCGAGAAAATTATTAGCTATCACTGCCCAGTCAAACTTTTGTTCAACATATTGTCTAGCATTCTCAATTCTGCTGCTTGTGGCGGAAATATCTTCCTCTTTTAGACTGGAGATCGCCTCATAAAAATGATCGATTCCGGCTATGATGCAGTGCTTTTCATGCTCAAGATCTAAACCCCTCGCTCCGAAAGGAGTAGTAATAATCGGAATCCCGGCTGCCAAGTAATCCAGCATCTTCAAGTTAGTCCCCGACCCGGACATCACTGGATTCAATGCCGCGTCAGCTACTCCCAAAACAACATTTTTGATCTCATCATTCACCAATCCCATAAAGCTAACATTCAAGGGAAGCTGTTCTCCAGAAAAAGCCCAACAAACATTCCCAACAATTAAGAAATTAACCTCCGGCATTCTCGCGGCGGCATTTAATATATAGCGGACAGCCTCTACATTCGGAGCGTGCCAACTGCCAATAAATAATGCTGTAAAACTCCCCTGCAAGCCGAGCTGTTTTTTATGAAAAATCCGCTGGGCTGGCGAAACATAGCTAACCGCATCTAAGTCTACTCCGTTAGGAACTTCAACAAACTTATTTAAGTCAGTGCCGTAGATTTCTTTCAGCCGCACAGCATCATTGTAGCAACATACCACAATTAAATCGCTGACTTGGCAGCATTCACTTTCAACTTTGCGAGCGGCTTCTAAAAGTTCACCTCCTTTTTCATAAGCTGCAAAAATATTTTTCTTGACATCCACTTGCACGTCATGGGCTTCATACCAAATAGGGCGATCGCATACTTCTTGAATTGCAGGCAAAAGATAGGAATTGCAAGCCACAATCAAATCTGAATCACTTGCTGCTTTCCTGAGAGCTTCCACATAAGCAGGTGTCAAACGGTATAGCTGAGGCATAACTACATCTGTAATTTGCAGTACCCCTGTCCTCGACCTGATAGATGCTTCTGCTTCTAAATGCTGCGGTGATTGGGGGATTCTGGTTTCCCAAACTCCGGGAGCAATTTCGCCTTGAAATGCCTCTCCACTATCAGTAAATGTGACTAATTCAACGTCAAATTTCTTAGCCAAATGCCGATAAAGGTGAAATACTCGACTTTGACCACCACCGCTTGGAGGGAAAATTGGATAAGTCAAAGCTACAGTAATTTTCTTGCGTTTTTGTACTGCTGTATTCGCGGTGTAGCGAACAGTTTCGCCCAGCAAGCGGGCAACAGCATTTTCCCAGGTAATGTCCCCAACCAATTTTTTGCCGACCGTTCCCATCCGCTGTGCTTCATCGGGATATTCGCACAGATAATCAATACGTTCAGCAATTATTTTGGGATCTAGCGGCACGGAATATCCCGTTTCTCCATTGCGAACAAACTCGTTCGGTCCACCTGAATCTGTAGCAGTAATCACAGGCTTTCCACTCATCATTGCCTCTACAGTAATTAATCCGTAATCTTCATCATAGGGAATATAAAGTACAGCAAAAGCATCAGCATATAGTTCTTCAAGTTCGCGATCGTTAACAAAACCCAGAAAAATAATTCTTCGATCGTCTCCTGCCATTTCTTTAAGATAATTCAGTTCATCGCCAGTGCCTGCAATTTTAAATTTAATATCGGTTTTGACATATTTCATTGCTTCTATTAATACACCGATTCGCTTGCTGCCGTACTCCAAGCGACTCGCTGTAAATAAATAATCAGTTTTGCCGGAACGCAGATTTTTAAGGATGGGAGGCGGGTAAATAGTTTCAACTCGACAGCCTGGGGGGAAATAATCTTTGCGATTGGCAACGTTGTGAGCGATCGCAGCATATTTCTTGACAGCACTCGGTGCCAATCCGATACTATCTAAGTAATGAACTATCTCGCGGATTAGCGGGCCTGGAAACTGGAAAGCATCGGCTGGCAAATACTCCCGACAAGAACGAAGCTGATTAATTTTTTGATAAAACTCGCTCAGCGAATCCCTGGAACCAGTGTTTTTTTGCATAAATTTCTGCAAGCCAGAAATTTCCCGATTATCTGTCGCGTATGTTTCTGGCCAGCTTGCTGGATAAGTGTCGTACAAGCCCCGCAACTTGTGCAGCATATAGCAGATATGGTTGGGATGCTGAACCATCCAAGACGGGTATTTACCAGAAATAACTAAATCAAAGTGGCTCAGATCCAACTGCGAAAAATGCCAGTAATTATCGATAAGTTCATCGAAATTACTCTCAGGGCTGGGCAATTTGATTAGATCAGCTTGGTGTGCAGTGTGCTGGTTTATGTGGTGCAGAAGTCCCCACCAGAGGTTTTCAGCACCTCCAATCCGAAACGGAACAGCACTAGGAGCAAGGATAGCAATCTTCATAATTATTAACTTATTTGTACTTCAACCGACTTTTTCAGCAGTAACGTCAAACAACCAACCATCTTTCAGCTTAAACTCTATATTTGCAAAACCCGCCACTTCTAAATAGTTAGTCAATAAAATTTTTGTAAACCCAGTAAAATGCCAATCTCCATCATAGGCTTGGGTTCCAAATAAACATTGAACTAATTTTTCTTGAAGCTCCACTGTTTGATATACTTCTTCTTTGAATAGTTCAAGTAAATCGATGAGGCTCGGAACCCTAAGTTGCAATATACCTCCGATTTTCAACAAGCGCGCCCATTCTTTAATCGTTAATTGTGTCTCGGCCCTGGGAAGATGTTCTAAGCAATCCTGAGCTATTATTTCTTCATAAAAACCTGAAGGTAGCATATTTAGACATCGGATGTCTGCTACTAAGTCTGGATTGTGACCGGAGTGAAGGTCTACATTTAAGTAACCAAGTTTGATATCGAATCCACAGCCGAGATTTAAACGCTGGGGATATTTAGAATAGTCAAATTCCTTCAATAATTTAAATTCTGATGATTGCCGGAATGCGTCAATAATATGCTGGCGTTTATTTTGGTCACCACCTAGATACTGACAATATGACTGTTTGCCCAACTCATCTGGTTCGCGGTTCAAATAGGTGCGGTAAGCTGCTTGCAAAAAAGCTTCGTCGCTGAGGCTGTTAGTTGATTGCAAAAAAGTTTCGTCGCTAAGTTGAATAGTCATCGAATTGTCTCCATCGACTTCATAAGGTTTAAAATCCATTTCTTCTTGCTCGGCTATTTTAACTATAGCTGCTACAACTTCTGGCGAAGTATTGTCGATTCCTGAAGCTACTACTTTATATCCGCTTTTTTTGATGTCTTCCACGTTCTCAGGAAAACTTTTATCAGCAACACCTGGTTGGTATAAATACTGTTCTTGTTCCTCTTGCGTCCTTACATTTTTTTTTGTTTCTAACTCTACTTCCTGAGTTTTTAATGTCTCTTTTTGAGGAGCGATTCCTGACAAAGTAAGGGCTAGTTTAAATTGGTCTGTATTCGCTGTTAACTTCGCAGGTTGAATTGTTCCTTTGTTTGATGGTGTCGGTTCAAGGGTAGTTATGTTCTGGCTAACTATTTCCTCAATGTCGGTATTATCTACTGCATCAATTGCTTGATTGTGATTTGGTAGGTGAGAAGAGAACTCATAATTTACGGGTTGTTGTATAGCCGAAACTAACTGTTGACGTTGACTTGATTTCCTGATTTTACTGCAAACTAATTTTACTGTAGCGCTGCCGAGTAATTCCGCTTCTGAAATTCCTGTAACTTTTCCTCTACTGTTCATTGTCGTGATCGAAAAACCGCTTTTAAAAAGCTCATAAATAAAGTTTTTTGAATAACTTCCGCTGCGGTCGAAATCCGTAGAGTTAAAAACTATGTACATAGTTATTTGAGGATTTTGTTTGAGAATATTTTGCATCTCATGGAAAATTAAAGGTGCAGCACCTTTCGCGTCTAAGTTAATCGCATCGATTTTGGGAATCCCTACCAGTACAGACTCTAAAGCAGAAGTTTCTACTTCAAAAAAAGTCTCATCTACTGTGGGAGGAAATAAACTGTTGGGTTCATGCGCCTCCTTGATTGCTATTTTTACCGTTCCTTCGGCGTCAGAAAGAACAACATTTAAAGTTGTTAATTTATGTTGCTGAGGACTGTCTGTTTTCAACTCATGTTTGAGGGAAGCGTATTGAAGAATGCGGGATTGAATGGTTCCAGCAGTAAGATCGTTAGGCATATTTTTTCACTTGCTCCGGCTCAACAATTCAAATATTTTCGTCATAACAAGGTACAAAGCAGTGTTTCTCCTTCAAGCTACATTTAGAGGTGTTTGTTCTCAAAGGAACTAAATTTTTGAACCTCAGAAAATTTAGGTTTCAAGCTCAACAGCTCGACGGTAAGCAGCACTAGCTTCATCTACTTTACCCTGTTTAGCCAAAGCATCGCCTAAATTATTGTAGGTCGCAGGGCAGTTTGGGTTCAATTCAATGGCTCGCCGGAACATCTCGATCGCCTCATCCAGAAAACCTTGTACTATTAGGCTTTCCCCTATACAATGAGAAGACCAACTGTAGTTTGGATTCAATTCAATAGCGCGGCGGTAAAGAGCGATCGCTTCTTCCCGCTGACCCTGCCTTGCCAGAACATCGCCCAATAGGTGATAAGCCTCATACTTCTCAGGATTGCCCTCTATAGCGCGGCGGTAACAAGCGATCGCCCGATTTGTGTCATTCTTCTGCGCGAAGATCAGCCCCAACTGCAAATGTGCCTTACCGCATTGGGGATTTACCTGCAACGCCATCTGATAAAAGACGATCGCCCCATCCGGCCAACTCTGCCGCACCAAAGCATTCGCCAACTCAACATAAAGGTCAGCATCATTCGGCGCAATCTCCAGCGCCTTGTGATACAACTGCACATCCTCGGGATTCTCCAGAATCGCCTTTCGGTACAAACCCATTGACTGCTGCAAATCCCACTGCGATCGCATCCTCAAAGCATCAGCCAGCTTTTGCGAAATCCACGGCAAATCTGGCTGAATTTCCACAGCACGGCGGTAAGAAGCGATCGCCTCATCCCACCGTTCCAGCTTCTCCAGAGCCGTCCCCATGTTGTAATAAGTCCACGGAAAATCAGGATTTAACTCGGCCGCGCGACGGTAAACTGCGATCGCCTCCTCCCACCTTTCCATTTCTAGCAGCGCGTCGCCCAACTTGCTCTGCGACCAGAAGAAATTCGGATTAACTTCGTTAGCCCGCCGGTACGCAACAACCGCCTCATCCCAGCGTTCCAAATTCACCAGCGTTTCTGCTAGATTGTTGTGCGCCCAAAAATGGTCGGGATTCAGTTCGATCGACCTTTGGTAAGCCGAAATTGCCTCTTCCCACCGTTCCAATTTAATCAGCGCATCTGCTAAATAGTTGTGCGACCAACTGAAATCTGGATTTAATTCTGTTGCTTTGCGGTAAGCATTTACAGCTTCTTCCCACCGTTCCAACTTCAGCAAAACATCAGCTAAATTGTTGTGAGACCAGCTAAAATCAGGATTTAATTCGATCGCCTTGCGGTAAGCATTTACAGCTTCCTCCCACCGTTCCAACTTAACCAGCGACTCAGCTAAATTGTTGTGCGACCAAGAAAGTTCGGGATTATTTCTAATAGCGTTGCTGTAAGCATCTACCGCCGCTTCCCACTGTTCTTGACTTCTGAGAATTTCGCCCAATTCATGATAAGCTGCACCAGCATTTGGGTTCAACTCAACCGCGCGCCGGTAACAGTCAATACCTTGATTTACCTTACCTTGCTCGATCAAAGTTTTGGCTAAATTCTCGTGTTCCTCGGCGGTGCCAGACTTGGGGTCGATCGCATAGGCCCGGTACAAAGCCTCAGCAGCCGCCTCAGACTTCCCTAATTGAGTTAAAAGTTTTGCAAAATTGCGGAAAGCGCCGGCGAAATCCGGCTTCAGGGCGATCGCCTTTTCGTAAGCAGAAACCGCTTGCTGCCACTGTTCCTGCTGCGCGCAAATGCTGCCGTAATTAGCATAAGCTTCAGCAAAATTCGGATTAATTTCTATTGCTTTGACATAGCAACTTTTAGCTTCATCAATTTTTCCAACCGCTTGCAGGGCGTTGCCGAGCATTTTGTAAAGCGGCGCTTCCGGCTTAATTTGTAGAGCTTTCTTGCAAGCAGAAATTGCCTGTTCCCATTTACCCTGAGCAAAATAACCTTCTGCGAGTATTTTGTATGCTTCTGGATCTTCTGTAGTAATTCCAGCATTAACAGGTTGCTGAACTTGTTGACGCCCAAGCTGTTGTTGAAGTTGTTGCGGTATTTGTTTCAGTATTTCTTGCGGTATTTTCCGCAATATTTGCTCAGGTATTTGTTGTTGAACTTGTGGTGGTTGAACCTGTTGCGGTATTTGTTGTTGAACTTGTGGCGGCTTAGCAGCACCATTTGTCGCGGTTGCACCAGCCAAAGTTTGCTCTCCATCGCTGCCATTTCTAGCATTAGCTGCGTTCAGTTCAATAGCTTTGCGATAATATACTGTGGCTTCTTCTAACTTGCCTTGTTTTTTGAGGGCTTCGCCGATATTTTGGTAGGCTTGCGCCAGATTAGGATTTAATTTTATGGCGCGATCGTAACAAGAAATAGCTTCGGGCAACCTTTCCTGGCGGAAAAAAGCATCGCCCATACTCAAATGTTCCGAGGGCTTGGCTGTTTCCGGTTCCAAAGAAAATGCGCGATACCAGCATTCCTGAGATTCTGCCCCTTTGCCAATTTGTCCGAATACTTTTGCTAAATTGCGGTATACTCCGGCGAAATTCGGTTTCAGGGCGATCGCCTTTTGATAAAATCCGATCGCCTCCTGCCATTTTTCCTGCTGCGCGCTAAGGCTGCCCAAATTCGCGTATACTTCCGCAAAATTCGGTTCTATTTCCACAGCTTTAGCGTACCAGTGCCGCGCCTCTTCCATCCTGCCTTGAGCTTGCAGCGCCTTACCCAAAGTCTTGTAAGCGGGTGCAAAATTGGGGTGCATTTTCAAAGCTTGCTCGCAGGAGGCGATCGCTTCTTCTAATTTTCCTTGGGATAAATATATTTCTCCCTGTTGGTTAAATTGAACCGCTGTTGATTCTGTATTTACTGTTGATGGCATAGGGGCGGTGGCGACTGAGGCAGCAATTAAATAGGGTAGTTAAAGCGTTTCACAATTATACTCGCGTTTGACACTAACAGTAGCAGGGTTGTTCCCCTAATTATTAATTTTTTTGACTTCGGGTGCTGGGGAGAAACCGGGTTGCTGGGATGTTTTGTGGATTTGGCTGCTAAATATAGGTATTGTCCTTATTTCTAAAATGTAGGGAAACGGCATTGCCGTGTCCTTATTTCTTGGGAAAGAGGATACGGCAGTGCCGTTTCCTACGGAAATCCCGGATAAGGCAGTGCCGTTTCCAGAACGAAATCCCGGACACGGCAGTATTGAAGAAAGATATTACAATAAGTCAACAGTAAATGTTCTGTCAACTTTTCCTCAAATTGCGGTGATTTTGATGTTATTAGAGCCACCACCTCAACTTGTCGGTGAAAAGCGCCTGATATTTCGCGATCTCGATTGGCGCGCCTTCAAGCAAATTCAAAGTTTGCTGGCGGATCGCACCCGCGCCCGCTTCACCTACGATAACGGAGCGTTAGAAATTACTATGCCCCTGGAAGAACACGAACGCTCTGCTCGCTTGATAGAACTCTTTATCAGAATCCTTGTGGTTGAAATGGGGATGAAAATTAAGACGATGGGATCGACTACACTCGATCGCGAAGACCTACTCAAGAGCGCCGAGCCAGACAATGGGTATTACATCCAGAATTATGCCTTAGTTGCCGATCGCCCGGTTAATTTAAATGTCGATCCAGCGCCCGATTTAGTCGTGGAAGTGGATATTACTAATACCGATATCAATAAAAATACACTCTATGCAAGTATGGGAGTGCCTGAGTTTTGGCGGTTTAACGGGCGGGTATGGCGGATTCTGCAATTAGTTGATGGGGGCTATGTCGAGTGCGATCGATCTCCGACTTTTGGCATCATTGAAAAAACGGATTTATTCCGGTTTCTAGAAGTGGCTTTCATTGATGAAGTTGCCGCAGAGATTGATTTTCGTCAATGGGTGCGAGGGCAGATTCAATGCCCAGTTGAGAAAGTGCGATCGGCATAATTCGCAGTAATATCGTGTCCGGTAGGCGATCGTAATAAAAACATTGCTGTCAATTGACCGGACACAATATAATACCAATTATCAACAATCATTTGACATTAGCCGTGCGATCGCACCCAAAGGAGAAGAGTCTTTTTAGCAAAAAACGATCGCCATTTTCCCAAGTCGTGCGATCGCCTTTTTGTCAACAATTAGTTAACAACTATTAGTAATTACTAATCAAGCTCCTGCCGCGGCTGCTGCTTCTTCTTCTACGTCTTCGGCTTCAGAACCTGCTTGAATTCCCAGCACGCTAACAACCACCTGAGTTGGTTCGCCGAGAGCTACCACTCCCGCAGGCAAAACTAATTCCTCAATGTGCAGCGCATCCCCTACTTTTAAATTAGAAATATCTACTTCTATTGATTCAGGAATGCTGTCAGGTTTGCACTTAACTGCTAGTTGGGTCAGCACGGTATCCAAGATGCCGCCTTCTAACTTGACACCGACAGATTCGCCGACAAAACTCAGCGACACTTCAACTTCCAGGCTGTCTTGACTCGCGACGGAGAAAAAGCTCAGGTGGTAAGGATAGCCCTTCCAAGGATGAACTTGAACTTCTCGGAGCAAGGTTTTTCCGCTCCAAGAGAGGTCGGGAATACTGAGGTCAATTAGGGCGTTGTTGACTACGTGCTTTTTGAGCAGGCTTTCAACTGTTTTGGCTTTGACGGTAAGGGCTATGGATTCAGAGCCTTTGTGGCCGTAGAGGACGGCGGGAATCAATCCTGAGCGGCGAAGGGCGTTAGGCTTGCTGCCTTCTGCCCGCTTTTGACATTCTACTGCGAGTTCCATTTTATTACTTTCTGTTGATTGTTTTTACATTTTATCAAATTTGTGCAAAGCGCGATCGAACTTAATTAAAGTCGCTGAAGATTTGACAGTTGACCGTTGACCGTTGACAGTTGACAGTTGTTATATCAGTTCCGTCAGCATCGGAATCATTCATCTCTCTCTTCTCTCCCTCCGCGTCCTCTGCGTTCTCTGCGGTTAAATCATTCCGATACAACCGGAATTGATATTATTGGTCAGTTGACAGTTGTTATTGGTCATTGGGCATTCTTCCCAAGGCGTGTCAACAATGGCCTAAAAACCTTTGTATCTGTAGTTTATATCGGAGCCTCGATCCCCCTAAATCCCCCTTAAAAAGGGGGACTTTGAGGACTCTGGTTCCCCCCTTCTTAAGGGGGGCTAGGGGGGATCGGCGGGCTAATTCTCAGACTGTTGACACCTACGATTCTTCCCCTCTCCCGCTATCTTCTCGGTCTTCTTCAATCTAAAATCCCAAATCGGCAATCTAAAATGCTTTGGCTGCGGGATGGCCGTCAGCAGACAGCAAAGCGCGCTTGGGCCCATGAATTGGGTCTTCGACAATGATAGTTTGGTCGCGGCTGGCTCCGAGAGATACAATTGCGATCGGCACTTCCATTAAGTCCGCCAAAAACTTGAGATAATCCAATGCTTGTGACGGCAAATCTTCCAACTTGCGGCAATCTTCCGTAGACTGTTTCCAACCGGGAAGGGTTTCGTAAATGGGCTTGCACTGAGCAAATATCCGGGAACTTTTCGGGAAATCTATACAGCGTTCGCCGTTAATTTCGTAAGCAACACAAACTTTTATTTCTTCTAATTCATCCAAAACATCGAGTTTGGTAATTGCCAGACAGTCAAGGCCGTTGATGCGGACTGCGTAGCGGCCGATTACTGCGTCGAACCAGCCGCAGCGACGTTTCCGGCCGGTTGTGGTGCCGAATTCTGCACCTCTTTCGCCTAAAACTGCGCCTATCCCATCGACCATTTCGGTAGGGAAGGGGCCTTCTCCGACGCGGGTTGTGTAGGCTTTTGCTACGCCAATGACGCGATCGATCGCTGTGGGGCCGACTCCTGTTCCCACGCAAGCGCCGCCCGCGATGGGATTGCTAGAAGTAACGTAAGGATACGTGCCGTGGTCTAAGTCTAATAAAGTGCCTTGCGCGCCTTCAAACAGAATATTTTTGCGCGTGTGAAGTCCCTCATAAATTTTCAGGGAACTGTCTACTACGTGCGGCCGCAAACGTTCTGCATAAACTTGATATTCATCAAAAACATCTTGCGGATTGAGAGGCGGCAAATTGTAGAGTTTTTCCAGAATGACATTCTTATGATGAATCGTCCATTCCAGTTGTTCTCGGAAGCCTTCCAAGTCCATCAAGTCGAGCATCCGAATGCCTGTGCGTTCCGACTTGTCGGCGTAAGTAGGGCCGATGCCGCGTCCCGTCGTCCCGATTTTATAATTTCCCCGCTGTTGTTCCGATGCCACATCGATTAATCGGTGATAGGGCATGGTGATGTGAGCCGTCTCTGAAATCATCAGGGAGGCAGTCGAAATATTCAGTTTTTCTAGCTGATCTAACTCTGCAATTAAAACTTTAGGGTCAATTACCGTGCCGCAGCCGATGATACACTGTGTATCGGGATAGAGAATCCCGGACGGAATTAAGTGCAATTTGAAAGTTTGACCGTTGACTACCACGGTGTGACCGGCGTTGACGCCCCCTTGGTACCGTACAACGATATCTGCGGATTTGCTGAGCAAATCGGTAATTTTGCCTTTTCCTTCATCGCCCCACTGGGCGCCGATCACAACTACGTTAGCCAAGGGTTTCTCGCGTTCAGTTCAGGTTGACACAAACTCCGATTATGTACGAATGTGTCGCGGATGTCAAATATATTTTTGTTACAATTGAGAAAGTTGAGGCTCTATGGCGCTTTCAACCCACTTCCAGCACGATCGGGGGAGAGGGGGAGAATGGGAGAGGGGGAGAATGGGAATAGTCCATTGCCAATATGCAGCTTAAATGTGGGGCCGCTTACCTGCTTGCAGGAATTAAGATTAAGAGGAGATTACTTTTCTAAATAGATACAACTATAGGGAAGATCCAAGTAATTAGATAAGATTCATAAATCTTTGATTGAGAGGGAAACTGCAGATGTGCTTCGACTTCCCGAAGGGTACGGAGATAAACGCAGATGAATGCAATCTTGTTGAGTGTCGAGTAATTTATTCCCCAATTATTCAATCCAAAATCCAAAATCTAAAATCTAAAATCCCATGACTTTACACGCTGAGTTGCACCGACATTTAGGCGGTTCTGTGGTTCCTCGGATTCTGTGGCGGTATTTCGATCGCCATAACGCCACAATGGTTGAGAGATTTCAACAATATTCGGAGTTTGAGGATTTTTACACTCGTCCGCGCAATACTCTAGATGAGTATTTGGAACTGCACACGCTGGTAGAAAGCGTGCAAACTGTGGAAACTTTGCCTTATTTTATCTATCGGTTGATGCGCGGCGCTTACGTATTTGAAAATCTGGCTTATTTGGAGTTGCGCTATACGCCTTATTTGCGGACTCCAGAGCATTTGGAACAGTCAAAACGCATTGATTTGATGGCAGAAATTGTACGGGTTGTGGGTAAGGCCAGTCAAATTGGCGATTGTCCGATTGTGACTAGCCAAATTTTGTGTATGCACTCGCGTTTACCCTATGAGGTGAATCGGGCGATCGTCGATTTGGCGGCCGAGATGGGAGAATATGTTTGTGCGATCGATCTTGCGGGTGGCGATGCGGCTATTGGCGATCGCCTGGATGAGTTTGTCGGATTGTATCAGTACGCAAGGTCGATCGGCATTAAGACAACCGGCCATCTCTACGAAACCACCTCTGGCTGTTATCCCGAACTTTTGCCCTATTTGATGCGTATCGGCCACGGGATTCAAATTCCGCTAAAATATCCCGAACTGCTGCCAGAAGTCGCGCGCAGAGGTCAATGCTTGGAGGTTTGCCCGACTACCTATCTCAAAACGGGGACATTGGAGGATATGGGGGAATTGAAGGTAGTGTTCGATCGATGTTTTGAGGCTGGTGTCGATATTGCTATTTGTACCGACAATGCGGGATTGCACAACGTGCGGCTGCCTTTTGAGTATGAGAATTTGTTGACTCGGGATATCATTGATTTTCGGCAGTTACAAGCCTGTCAAGATGCTGCTTTTCGCCATGCTTTCGCGTGGCCCTACGGGGAGAGGCCTGTAAAAATGCTGACTGGTTTGTTGCAACATTAGTCGGTGGAGTAAAATTTAACGAACCGCGAAGGCGCAAAGGAAACGAAGGGTAGGACATGAAGGAAGAGAAAGAGGGAGATAGGTAGATGTCTTCAGCAAAAGACTATGCTTGGAAATAAGAAAAGCTCTTTCTTCTCTTCCTTCGCGCTCTTTGCGTCTTCGCGGTTCGTTTAAAAGAGATATTTGTAAACTTATAATATGTGTCGGGCGATCGCCAATCGGTAACAAGTTATAGTTTGGACACAAAAGTATCAAAATAAAAGGATAAAAAAATATGACAAATATGGACGCTTATTGGATGCCTTTCACGGCTAACCGACAGTTTAAAGCAAATCCGCGCATCTTGGTTTCGGCAAAAGATATGCACTTTACCACCGATGATAACCGCTCAATTCTCGACGGGATTGCGGGGCTTTGGTGCGTGAATGCAGGGCACTGTCGCCCGAAAATTGTTGAGGCAATTCACAAGCAAGTATCGACTCTAGATTATGCCCCACCTTTTCAGATGGGACACCCCGGCGCTTTTGAATTAGCGGAACGTTTGGTGAAGATGATTCCGGGCAATTTCGATCGCGTTTTCTTCACTAATTCTGGTTCCGAGTCTGTAGACACTGCTTTGAAAATTGCGATTGCTTATCACCGGGCGAAAGGTGAAGGAACTCGTCAAAGATTAATCGGTAGGGAACGCGGTTATCACGGCGTTGGTTTTGGGGGAATTTCTGTCGGCGGTATTGGCCCTAATCGTAAGTTTTTTGGCAGTTTGCTGACAGGAGTGGATCATTTACCTCACACTCATAATTTAGAACACAATGCTTTCAGCCGCAAACAACCGAAATGGGGCGCGCATTTGGCGGATGAATTGGAACGGATTGTGGCTTTGCATGATGCGTCTAATATTGCGGCGGTAATTGTCGAACCGGTGGCGGGTTCTACGGGGGTTTTGATTCCGCCGCAAGGTTATTTGCAGCGGCTGCGGGAGATTTGTGACAAGTACGGAATTCTGCTGATTTTTGATGAGGTAATTACGGGTTTCGGGCGGCTGGGTTCGAGTTTTGCTACTGAATATTTTGGGGTGGTTCCCGATATTGTGGCGGTGGCGAAGGGGATAACTAACGGTACTGTGCCGATGGGGGCGGTGTTTGTGAAGGAGGGAATTTATGATGCTTTTATGAATGCTCCTGAAAATGCGATCGAGCTTTTTCACGGTTATACTTATTCCGGCCATCCCCTAGCCTGCGCTGCTGCTTTGGCGACGCTCGATATTTATGAGGAAGAAAGGCTGTTTGAACGGGCTAATAAGTTGGCTGATTATTGGGAAAATGCGGTTCATTCTTTGAAGGGCGTGCGCCACGTCATTGATGTGCGAAATCTCGGACTTGTGGCGGGGATTGAGTTGGAATCTATCCCTGGGAAGCCGGGGAAACGGGCTTTTGATTGTTTCTTGCAGTGCTTTGAAAAAGGGTTGTTGATCCGCACGACTGGTGATATTATTGCTTTGTCGCCTCCGTTGATTATTGAGCAGGAACATATCGATCGCATTGTGGAAATTTTGACTGGGGTTTTGCAGGGATTGGAGTGAGATTTAATAAACCGCGAAGGCGCTAAGGACACGAAGGAAGAGAGAAGAAGATCGGGAAAATCTCTCTCTCTCTTGTCTTCCTTTGCGCTCTTTGCGTCTTCGCGGTTCGTTCAAATCCTTAAACAGCGCTATAATCATTCATAACGAACGACGAACGACGAATAACTATGGTACTGTTAACTGCAAAAATCTCTGCTAGCGAGTTGGCAAATTTAGCTGTAGAGTTAATTCGGAAAGCTGGGTGCGAATACGGTGATGTGCGCTTTTGCAGTTACCGGAGGCAAGGTTTGTATGCGCGCGATCGATCTTTAAGCAATATCTCCGATAATGTAAGTTCCGGTTTTGGCGTGCGAGTTCTGCTAGACGGCGCTTGGGGCTTTGCCGCCAGTCACAACAAAACACCTGCAGAAGTTGCCAGAATCGTCGCTTTGGCTGTAGAAATCGCTAAAGGCAGCCGCTTGACTCAAAAGGAACCGGTGCGCTTAGTACCAGTCGAAAAATATGTCGATACTTACATTAGTTCGATCGCAATTGACCCCTTTTCTGTCCCCGTTGCTGACAAAGCCGAACTTTTATTAACCATCAACGAACGCCTGCTAGCGCACGAATCACGAGGCATCAAAAAAGCTTATTCTTTTTTGACATTCAACCGCGAAGACAAGGTTTTTGCATCCACAGAAGGCTCGCTAATCGAACAAACAATCTACCGCAGCTATCCGGGTTTTGGCTGTACGGCAATTGCGGGCGGCGATGCCCAAAGTCGCAGTTACGAACGCCCGCCGCTAAACATCGGTTACGAACATATTAATCCAGACGATTTGCTTAGTCAAGTCGAACGAGTTGCAGCCGAAGCAATTGAAAAAGTCGCTGCGCCGAAAGTCCCGGCTGGTATTTGCAAATCCCTGATTCTCAAGCCGACAAATTTGTTTCTGACTATCCACGAATCCGTCGGACATCCAACAGAATTAGACCGGGTTTACGGCTACGAATCGAATTTTGCTGGCACGAGTTTTGCTACTACTGATAAGTTAAATAAGCTGCAATACGCTGCACCTTGGGTAAACTTCAAGTGCGATCGCACTCAACCCCACGGTCGCGGTACAATGGGTTACGACGATGAGGGAGTAAAATCGCAAGATTGGTACGTTGTCAAGGATGGAATTTTAGTTGATTATCTCACTGACAGAGAAACAGCTTATCGCCTCGGACGCGCCAGCAGCAACGGTTCTGCCTGCGCTGACAGTTGGTCTAGCGTCCCGATGGTGAGAATTCCTAATTTGGGACTGGAACCGGGCCCGGATGGCGGCAGTCATACTGCTACTTTGGATCAGATGATTGCTGATACGGAAGATGGGATTTTAATTGATGGTACAGGCAGTTTTTCCATTGACCAGCAGCGGCGCAATTTTCAATTCGGCGGTGATGCTTTTTGGAAGGTGGAAAAAGGTAAAGTTGTCGGTATGTTGAAGGATGTAACTTATCATTCAATGAGCACGGATTTCTGGAATCAAGTAGATGCAATCGGGCCGGCTTCCGAACGGGTTCAATGCGGTACTAATATGTGCGGCAAAGGTGAACCGATACAGGTTGCTCAAATGACTCATGCTTGTGTGCCGGTGCGAGTTAGAGATATTCAAATTGGGGGAAGGGCTTAATTCGGAATGATTTAACCACAGAGGGCGCAGAGAACACAGAGAGAGAGCTCTGAGATAAATAATAAAGCCAACAAATTTTCCTAGCATTATAGCTTATGACCGTAACAACATCGCCAGCAATTTTAAGTGAAGACCAAGCGTTATCTTTATTAGAAAAGGTAGTCAAACAATCGGAAGCAGAGGAGGTATTTGTCAGTCTTTCTACTGGCGAAGAATCTCTTTCCCGATTCTCGGAAAATCAAATCACCCAAAATATTAGTAAGACTGTATTTAGCCTCAACATTACTAGCTATTTTGGCAACAAAAGCGCTTCTGCTGCTGTTACCGAATTTGATGAAGATGCGATCGCCCAAACCGTCAAACGATCGGAAGAACTCGCCCGAATTGCCCCCGCAGACCCCGAATGGATGCCGCTGTTGCCCCCTCAAACCTACGATTTGCCCCCGGCGGCGTTTGATGAAGCAACGGCTGCTGTATCGCCTTTAGAGCGGGCAAAAATGGTACAGCAGGCTTGCGCGATCGCATCTGGCGAAGGTGCGGAAGCTTCCGGTACATTGAGCGCTGAGGCTTCGCTATACGCGATCGCCTCGTCAACCGGACTCCGCGCCTGCAACCAATCTACAGAGGCAAATTTCGGCTTTACAGCCCGCATTGGAGACGGTTCTAGCTGGACTGAAAGCACGGCTTGGGGCATCCACGAACTACAAGTCGCCGAATTAGCCGCACAAGTTGTCTCGCGCGCGAAAGCCTCCCGCAACCCCCGCGAAATTACTCCTGGTGTTTATCCTGTAATTTTTGAGGGCGCTGCGTTTGCAGATTTGCTACCGTGGGTAATTTGGGCTATGGATGCGCGGGCGGCGGATGAGGGGCGATCGTTTATGTCGATCGCCGATGAGTCGGGAAAACCCGCTGGAAACCGCGCGGGAGAACAACTTTTCAGCCCGTTAGTGCAGGTACTGCGCGATCCAAGTCATCCTTTGTTGCGATCGGGTAATTTTTTCGGCAACGGATTCAACAATAACTATTTGGAAATCATCAAAAATGGTATCCCTCAAAGTTTGTCTTATTCTCGTTACTGGGCCGCCCAAAAAGGCAAAGAGTCAAAAGGTGGTTATTACCCGATCGTGATGACAGGTTCCGATCAAAGTTTAGCAGATTTAATCGCTCAAACCGAGCGGGGAATTTTTGTCAGTCGAGCTTGGTATGTAAATTACGTGAATCCGAAAACATCGGAAGTAACCGGCATGACTCGCGACGGTACTTTCTGGATTGAAAACGGTAAGATTGCTTACCCGATTAAAAATTTCCGTTTCAATCAAGTTTTACCTGATATGTTGCGGGATGTGGATGCAGTTAGCGAAGTGAAACGTTACGGCGGTATTGTCGTACCGGGAGTGCGCGTGAAAGCTTTTAATTTCACGAGTATTACTGACAGTTTGTAACTCGCGCAATATATATTGCAATCCTAAATCATTTGTGAATTTCTTACTCCCTCCCCTTGTTAAGGGGAGGGTTGGGGGGGGGTAAAAAAAATTATGACCCCTGCAAGGACAGCTATAGTATTTTTATAAATTTAATTTAATCAAAAAATGCCTCAAATAGATATACGTCCGGTTGAAAACGCACAAGAATTAGAAGAGATGTTTTACCAGCGGTGGTTGGTTTTGCGATCGCCCCTAGGCATGGAAAAGGGCCGCGAAAGGGACGATCGCGAAGATGGCGCTGTGCATTTAATTGGAATATGCGATCGCCAAATTATCGCATCGGGCAGACTTCGAGAATTATCCCCAGAATTGGGAACCATCTCTTATATTGCCGTACTTCCTGAATTTCAAAATCAAGGAATTGGCACTAAACTCATGGAAAAATTGCTCGCACAAGCCAAGGAAAATAATTTCAAAACTGTAAGACTGATGTCTCGCATTAACGCCATTAAATTTTACAAAAAACTCGGATTTTCCGAACAAGAAAAGCCTTTTGATTACCTGGGAATTCCGCACGTATTCATGCAGTTAGAAATTTAATCACCGGCACATCCTACCTGATTCTTCAGTTCCCCTCTGCTGGGACTTTGTTTGACAAGAAGCGATTTCAATCGCCGAATGATAAAGGGGGTAGCTTACAAACTTTAACTCCTCCTTTGTTGAGTAAAAATGAAGATTTTCTACCGAATATTTGAGAAATTCCGACTCTTTGTGAGCACCACAAGAACCTTTGAGTCGAACAGTTTTGGTTTCATCTTTCACCAAATCAGCGCGATAACTATAAGTACCGTCCGCTTTCTCAAAAGTTAATTCAGCAACAAAACCATCATTTTCTAGATATTTTTCAACAATGCGGCCCGCAACTTTGTAGCTGAACCAATCCCAACCGTAGCGGATGATTAACTCTCGTTCCAAAACCTGAATTTCGTTCGGCAAAACTCCCGAACCCCGATAAACCTTATTCAAACATTCAATATCACCAGTTCGCGTTAGAATAGATTTGAACGAAGTGCGATCGAGATTTCCGTAATATCTACCATCAGGCAAATCAATCGCAGTCGGTGCCATGCGGTGTCCGCCAAAATGACTAGATTTCCAAATACGAACATCACTCAATTCTAACTCGGAAACCACAGCTTTTGCTTGGGAATAAAAAGGATTGCCGTATCTGGCGCAACATCTATCGTGACTCCCGTGAGTGCAAACCAAAATATCTCTACGTGGGTTATTTTCAACTTCGCAATCCGGGACTTCTCCAGCTAAATAGCTTTTGACTGTTCCCGCCACTTCTTTAATATTATTCACATTAAATTCGTGTTTTTCGTAACCGCCAAAAACATCTTGGCTTTGATTGTCGTAAATCAAAATTTTGCGCCTATCAGCAAATTTAGTTGATTCACTATTGATTAACAAAAATCTAATTTTTTGCTGTGAATGCTCTACTTCCTTTACCAAATCCCTGAGATTATGGGGAATTTGCTGAGAATTAAAAGCTTCTGATTCCCAAGGCAAACAGCATTCAATTAATACATAGGTTTGGTAATTAGTACCGCTACCAATAATATCCTCTTCAACGCATTTAGAAGTATCGGCGCAAAAAAAACTATTCGTCATGTTATACCTCATTGTGTCTCATAAATTACTATTTTAATAACAAAATTATCGCAGTTATAGCGGTTCTCAAGCGTGGTGAGGATAGCCCTATGCCCTATGCCGAATAGTACCTCATATGAGAGCTTGAAAGGCTATATTACTCTTCTATAGTTTTAACTAACAAAAATAATTGCTTCAACAACTAGCCTCGACAAAAGCGGCATTACATCTATTTCCCAATCACAATCCGGCAACCAATCCATCACATCTTCTCCTGTAAAAAATTCTGTACTGAATAGATTCTCCGTAAATTTATCAGTTACTCCTTTGAGAGATACTTCTTTGCCTCCCACAACGATTTTGTATCCGTCCCCGTCAGGCAATTCGCGAATTCTCACCCGCTGAAATTTGGGAATTCTATATTTAGTTTGAATGCCGTAGGGAAAAATGTTGAACCCTGCTTGAGAAGGGAGAGAATATTTCGCCACAGGTTTTGCTAAACTGTCGAGGTAGCTGCTGTACTCTTCTCCCAGATTTTTACTGTTTGCGTAGCCCTGCAATTGGGCAATTAAATTATTTACACTTGTATCGATTGAATCTTGATTTATTCGCAGCGGTAAACTTTGCCGCCACTCTGATTGTTGTCGCAATTCGCCCACCAACCATTCTAACAAGTCAATTCCTGTTTTGCCGTGAATTCCTAATGTTAAATGCAGCGATGGTTCGTCGGAAGCAATTGCATAATGCCAATGTCCGCGCGGTATGTAAAGCACGTCGCCGGGGTGCAAGGTGCAGGTTAAATAGGGTGGGGTTTCTGGCGGCGAAAAAGTCGAGGATTTTTGGTCTGTCAGCGGGTATTTAATTGTGTCAGCAAAAACGTACCACTGTTTGATTCCGTCTGTCTGCAAGATAAAAACTTCGTGGGTGTCGTAGTGGGAGGAAAAACCCTGTTTTTCCGGCCAAGAACAGTAGGCATTTACTTGGTTTCCATAACCCAAGTCTGCTTTAAATTCTGCTGCAAATTCAGCTATTTCTGGTATTAGTTTGTGGACTTGATTGATAATTAAAGTTGCTCCCGATTGGCACAATTTGATGAGATTGGCGTTTTCGCTTTCGTCGAGAACTTTTCCTTCTACTGCTAAGCGAATGTCGGGATATTTTAATTGGTAAAAGTTGAGCAGGTGGTTGAGTTTTTCCCAGGAAAATAGGTGTGCAAAGTCTTTTTTGCCTTCGCTTTTAATCGCAACTGCTTTGTTTGTCCAGTTGTTATTGAGAAAATCTTCGAGATTGTATGGTTTGAGGAGATGGGCGAGCGATCGCATAAACTTTAAAAATAAACGATAAATATTATCAATAAGCTTTTAGCAATTAAATAATTGAGGACAACACTTTGCGCTTGTCCTCAATTATTCCAGACTTCCCGATATCAAAAAATAAAATCTATTACTTCTTGTTTGGGGAGGCGAAGTCTAACGGAAAAACCTGCAATTACTCGTTGGTAACATCGCTACCATCGGCATCAACATTGAGGGTAGAAGAGATGTTTTTAGCTGTGGCGTGCTTGGCAATTTCCTTGACTTCTACTTGGATTTTGCTAGCGCGGGACAGTTTGAGAGCCGATCCGTTGATTTGCTTTGACATAATGGCCTCTAATTGTTGTATTACACCCATTTAGCTGAAATTTTCCCTGACTGTGACGTTAGGGTTTGAATTCTCAACTTTGACTAAAAGCGTAACATGAAGTTAATAAACTGTGCAAGTAGTTAAGAATTTTTTTCAATAAATAGAATACTTGGCTAATTCGCAGCAGTTGCTCGCGCTGGTAAAAATTAAGCGTGAATCCGCTCTGCTGCTAGATTCTGGAGTTTGAGCGAAAAGGCCGATCGCCCTTTTCGCCCTTTTGACTACAGGACTAGGCGGGCGATCGCCTGTTGAGAAATTATCCTGTAGAATAGCAGTTTTTTGATTTCCAGCATCTACCTTAAGGTAGAGTATTGTTTGTGAGAGTTAGGATGAAAACGAGCTACTATCTAAATGAAGGGCGATCAGAACAACCAATTCCCAATTCTCCATTCCCAATTACCAATTATCAATGAATCAATATTTTGCTACAGTTGCGCGCGGTTTAGAAACAATTGCCGCCCAAGAATTAGAACGCCTAGGCGCGCAGGATGTCAAGCCCGATTTTACAGGAGTTTACTTTGCGGGCGATCGCGCTTTATTGTACCGCGTCAATCTGTGGTCGAGAACAATTTTTCGAGTGCTTGTTCCCATAGCCGAATTCCGGTGTTACGACTCAGATATGCTCTACCGCGAAGTGCAGAAAATCCCTTGGGACGAATATCTAAATCCTGATAATACCTTAGCAGTCAACTGTACAGGTGGCAACGATAAGTTGAACCACACACACTTTACAGCTTTGCAGGTCAAAAATGCGATCGCCGACCAACAGCGCCACCAATTTAACAAACGTTCCAGTGTTGATGTCGAAAGTCCCGACTTACTAATTAACCTTCACATCCATCGAGACCGCGCTATTTTGAGTTTAGACAGCTCTGGTGGCAGTTTGCACCGGCGGGGATACCGGCCGGCAATGGGGCTTGCTCCTCTCAAAGAAACCCTCGCTGCGGCGTTGTTAGAAATGGCAGAATGGACACCAGATTTGCCGTTTTTAGACCCGATGTGTGGTTCGGGAACTTTGCCTTTGGAAGCGAGTTTAAAAGCCTTGAATATTGCACCGGGATTGTTTCGAGAAAAGTTTGGATTTATGACGTGGCGGGACTTTGACGAGCCTTTGTGGGATAAATTGTGGGCCGAAGCAGAGAGCAGCGAATTGCCAGAGCTTCCAGAAATGATTGCAGGGTGCGATCGCGATTCTGATATGTTAGATCAAGCTCGCACTAACGCGCAGCAAGCAGGTATTGCCGGTAAAATTAAGTTTGCTCGTACCGAGTTATCCGAGTTGGAAGCACCCACAGACAGAGGCGTTTTGATTTGCAACCCTCCCTACGGAGAGCGGCTGGGAGATGCCAGCGAATTGGGAGATTTGTACAAGATGTTGGGCGATATTTTCAAGCAGCGTTTCAAAGGTTGGAATGCGTTTATTTTGACTGGAAATAAGGAGTTGGGGAAACAAGTTGGACTCAGGACATCAAAGCGGATTCAGGTTTTCAATGGCTCGATTCCCTGTACTTTGCTCAAGTATGAACTGTATTGAATATGTGTAAAATATCTTTTTTTGCCCTTGGCACAAGCTAATAGTAATTGGAACAGGTTAGGATGAATGAAATTTTTTGAAATTGACGGACACAAGCTCTTTTTAGGAGATGTCTTAGAAGTGCTGGAAAGTCAAGTAAAAGACAACTCTATTGATTTAATTTTTGCCGATCCTCCCTATAATATCGGCAAAAATTTTAATGGTTTTAAAGACAAATGGGAATTAGAAAGCGATTATTTAGAATGGAGTTATAAATGGTTGAATTTATGTATTAATAAACTCAAGCATAACGGCAGTTTGTATCTGATGGCATCTACTCAAAGTATGCCATACTTTGATTTGTATTTGCGCGATCGCTTAACAGTTCTTGCTAGAATAGTGTGGTATTATGACAGTTCGGGCGTACAAGCAAAAAAATATTATGGTTCTCTGTACGAACCGATTTTATATTGCGTCAAAGACAAAAGAAATTATACATTTAATTCCTCAGATATTCTGGTAGAGGCAAAAACCGGAGCTGTGAGAAAACTAATTGACTATCGCAAGTCTACACCATCAGTATATAATTCTCAAAAAGTTCCAGGTAACGTCTGGGAGTTTTCGAGAGTTAGATATCGTATGCCTGAGTATGAGGAGCAGCCTACTCAAAAACCAACATTGTTGTTAGAAAGAATTATCAAAGCAAGTAGTAATGAGGGCGACGTTGTACTAGATATATTTTCAGGGACTTTTACAACATCATTTGTTGCCAAACAGCTTAAGAGAAAGTCAATTGGCATAGAATTCCAAGAAAAGTACCTAGAAATAGGATTGCGGAGGCTGGGAATTACCGCAGATAATAGTGAAGAGGATGTGATGTCTGAAGTCAACTCCGGTGAAAATTCGCCAAAGCAGCTAACATTAAACTTACAACTCTGAGCAAAATGGAATATGAATTCACAAAAATAATTAATAAATTTTTATAGGATAATTTTGGCGAAGTTGGAAAAAAATATTTTACGAAAGCCAGCTAATTGTATATTTGAGTATCAAGACTAAACTAAATCTGCAAATAGAGGTTAAAAATCCAGAGGAAGTTTTGCCAACTTATACGCTATCTATATTTTAATTGAAGACTATTGTGTGAAAAACTTTCATCAGACAGGAATGTATTCTGATTGTGAAGGTGCAGTTTATACGAATCTTTCTAAGATACAGCGTGAATTACCATTCGAGCAAAAGCTTCAAAATCATGGCTTTAACCATAAGATGAATGAAGAATTTAAAAAATATTTTCCCACTTGTGAGTTTATCCTAATTGTTTGCAATAAGGACGAAAGTCCTTACTACAAACGCCACTAATTAGTGAAAATTAATGCTCGATTTTGAGTGAAATAATCTTGTCGCCTTGGCGGATTGCATTCACGACAGACATATCATCTGTTTGGCCAAAAGTTGTGTGAACTCCATCCAAATGAGACTGGGGAGAATGGCAAATAAAGAATTGGCTGCCACCTGTATCGCGGCCTGCGTGAGCCATCGATAAAGTTCCTGCCAAATGTTTATGCGAGTTGATTTCACACTTAATTTTGTAGCCTGGGCCGGCAGTTCCATTACCTTTGGGACAACCACCTTGAATCATAAAGTTAGGAATGACTCGATGAAACAATAGTCCGTCATAAAAACCTTTTTCCGCCAAGTCAACAAAATTCTTCACTGTATTCGGCGCATCTGCATCGAACAGTTCCAAGTTGATAGTACCTTTGTCGGTTTCCATAATAGCGCGGGTCATGATTTCTCCTTGCTTCCTAAAATGACTGTACTGCCCGCTTTTTAATTGCGGACTTCGCTTTTATAGCGACAGGTTTTAAGCTGTCGCTATATTTTGACTTTCAGAAGTGTAGCATACTCGAACAACTCTCGTAGGACTTCTGCGCGCTTTTTGAGGCAACCGGGTTTGTTACCGTCAGTCATATTTTAATTGTTGGTAACATTTGGGCGATTGGTTTCTTCCTCAAAATCATTCATATTGAAAATGAAAGGAACCCGACTCGAACCGCCGCCCATAACCAGCACTTTAGGCATCTGAGCGCCACCGTTTCTCCAAGCTTCGATAGCCTCTTTTTGCAGCACCAAATCGCCGCCCTGAGCCTTCAAAGTTTCAGCCAAAAGTCTTTGAGCTTCTGCCCTACCTTGAGCGCGGTTAATGTCAGCTTGAGCTTGTTGTTCGGCTTCTTGAGCAACATACACAGCCCTTTGCGCCCGCTGTTCGGCAACCTGTTTCTCTTCAACTGCTTTGGCAAAATCTGTGGAGAATCGAATGTTGACAACGCTGGTGTCAAGCACGATTACATCATATTTTGACAGCCGTTCCTTCAGTGCAGCATCAAAGTCTTTTTTCAGTTCGCTTCTTTGAGTAATAGATTGTTCGGCGGTTCTCAAAGCTGCTGCTGTTTTAAATGCTTCTTGGGTCTGCGGAGCAATAATTTTTGATACTATATTTTCCAAGGTTCCCTGAGTTCTTCTAACATCAACTATTCTCGTAGGATCGAGGCGAAAGTTGATGGCAAAACTCGCATTTAAATCCTGAAGGTCTTTAGTCGCACTCTGGGCGGGCACTTCAAATTTTTGCACGGTTACGTCGTACACATCTACCTTAGATATCAGCGGTGGTCTGAAGTGAAATCCCTCTAACAAGGCTCCATCTGTGGCTTTTCCTAAAATGCTAACTACTCCTGCTTCACCTGGATTGATGACAACAAAAGAGTTGAAGCCGAGGAGCAGCGCGACTACTAATAGAATGCCAGCGAGTGCTGATGATAGGCTCTGGAAATTTTGATTTTTCAATTTAACACGCTCCTTTGTGATAAATCTATTATAATGCTTAATTGAATGAATGCGCCTCTAAAAATATAAAATATAAAATATAAAATATAAAATGGATGGTTTCGCCTTAAAAATCCAAAATCTAAAATCTAAAATCGGTTGATTATGGCAATTATTAAATATCCCAGAACTTATCATATCGAAGGTTCGCGTTTCGGGCCTGGTGACGAAGACCTTGACAGCGTGCCGTTTAGCGCTATTGCCGATCGCCCTTTAATCATCGAAGAAAAGGTAGACGGCGCAAATACGGGCATCAGCTTCGCACCAGACGGGCAAATGCTGCTGCAAAGCCGCGGCCACTATCTCACCGGCGGGCCGAGAGAAAAACATTTTAATTTGTTCAAACAGTGGGGTTTCAGTCTCAGCGGAACTCTGGGAAAAGTGCTGGGAAATCGTTATATTTTGTACGGCGAATGGCTTTATGCCAAACACACTGTTTTTTATGATTTTTTGCCGCACTATTTTATGGAATACGACGTGCTGGACTTAGAAAAAAATCAATTTTTGAGCACGGAAGCCCGCCGCCAGTTGTTAAGCGGATTGCCGTTAGTATCAGTTCCCGTGCTGTTTTCAGGAGTTTTGAAATCGCCGAAGCAAATGATGCAGTTGATGGATAAATCTAATTTTATTTTGCCGGGACATTTGGAACGGTTAGTTTTGCAGTGTCGGGAATTGGGATGGGATGAGGATCGGTGTTTGAAAGAAACTGATAAGAGCGATCGCATGGAGGGTCTATACATTAAAATCGAAGAAGATGGCATAGTAAAGGCGCGTTACAAATACGTGCGTGCCAGCTTTTTGACCGCGATTAAAAATGCGGAGGGACATTGGCTCAACCGGCCGATTGTACCCAATATTTTGCGTCCCGGCACAGATTTATTTAATTTTAGTTAACCTGCAGGTGAATTTATGAATACACTATTATCGCCCTCGCCAACTTGGACTTTTCCCTTTTGTCCAGAACCGCCCGATTGGTTCCTGGATTGGGACAGCATTCAAAATCATTTTGATTGGATTCAAAACTTAGAAGGATGTCAGCAAGACCCGATTTATCACGCTGAGGGAGATGTTTTAATTCACACCAAAATGGTCTGCGAAGCCTTAATCTCTTCTCCAAATTGGCGGCAACTTCCCGATGAAGAACGATCGATACTTTTTGCGGCTGCTTTGCTGCACGATGTCGCAAAACCGGCTTTTACAAAAATAGAAGCCGACGGCAGAATTAGCTCAAAAGGTCACGCCCGCCAAGGTGCGAGAATGGTGAGAAAAATTTTATCTCAATTCGAGCCACCAGTGCAGTTTGAGATTCGCGAGACTGTTTGTGCGATCGTCCAATTCGGCAGTTTACCCATCTGGCTGATCGACAAACCCAACCCCCAGCAGTCTGTAATTAAAGTTAGTCAAGTTGTTCGCTGCGATTTCCTCGCACTTTTGGCCGAAGCAGACGTGCGCGGGCGAGAGTGCGGCGACAAACAGGAATTGCTCGATAAAATACAACTATTTCGGGAGTTTTGTCAAGAAAATAATTGCTTGAATTCTCCGCGACAATTCCCCTCCGCCCACAGCCGATTTATCTACTTCCGCAAAGAGAACGGCAACCCAGATGCTGAAATGTTTGATGATACCAAATGCGAAGTTGTTTTGATGTCGGGATTGCCAGGAAGTGGCAAAGATTATTGGATTGAAGAAAACCTCCCCCATTGGCCTGTGATTTCCTTAGATGCGCTGAGATTGGAGATGGATGTACCGCCACATAAAAATCAAAGTGTTGTTGTAGATACAGCAAAACAAAGAGCTAAGGAATATTTGCGATCGGGAACTTCTTTTGTGTGGAATGCCACTAATACAACTAAACAAATGCGGCAGCAATTGATTGATTTGTTTGCTGCTTACAAAGCGCGCATTCGGATTGTTTACCTCGAAGTTCCCTTGGAGGAAATATGGCGGCGGAATCGATCGCGCACAGCAGCAGTACCAGAAGCGATCATTCACAAATTAGCCGATCGCCTGGATATTCCCGATCGCACCGAAGCGCATCAGGTAGAATGGATTGTGGGCGGCGCTTCATAGAAGCAATCCACCCGCCCTCGCCTCTATTCCATCAACTGGCTGACAAAGGCTTTTCCCCTAAAATAGAATCCTGATAATGCGCCAACAAATCAGCAGGGCTATCGTAAATTTCCGCAGCACCAGCAAGCGAAGCATCATCGAAACCTCCGCAGCGAAAAGCAATTAGCGGCACCCCGCACTTGCCCGCAGCTTCGATATCGTAAGGAGTATCAGCTAACATCACAGTCTGACTCGCTTCCATCTGCAATTTGCTCAAAGCAGCTTCCACAATATCCGGTTCCGGTTTAGAAGCTTCTGCATCACTCGATGTCGTGGCTTGATCCAATAAATCGTCAACTTGTGCAGCTTTCAGCAAACCGGAAAGTTCTTCGGTGGTAGATGAAGTAGCAATAATTAGCCGCAATCCTTCTTGCTGCATTTTTAACAGCAAATCCCGCGAACCGGGGGTTGGAGAAAGATCGGGAGAAAAGCGGTTAATAATCAGTTCTTTGCGCCGCTGTGCAATCTTTTTCCCGTCGCCTGCTTCGTCGGAAAGTCCTGATACCATTTTGGGTATAACTTTGTCGCCTCCCATGCCAATTAGCGGGCGAACTTTCTCGAACGGCACCTCGTAGCCGTAAGCGGCAAATGCCTCTACCCAAGCTTGAGCGTGGGCGTCATTGCTGAGCACGAGAGTGCCGTCAACATCGAGAATTACTGCTTGCAATTTCATAAGTTATTTGCTGTTATTGACGATAATTTTTGTAAAAAAAATGGTTGCTAGTAAGGACTTCATTTCTTAATTACTTAATGAGTCAATCGAGAACTAAAGTCCCCACTACGAACCTGAGTTTGTAGTAAGGACTTCAGTTTGTGCTTAAATTTGTCGTAAGGACTTCAGTCCTTAATTAATTAATGAGTCAATCGAGGACTGAAGTTGCTACTACAAACCTTTAGTTTTATAATTTTCCTCAACCCAACAGCGCGGCAGGACTTCGCCGGAGGGAAAAACTAATTTATCCTTCTCAAAATTTGCCGGATCTTGCTCTTCTTCACCTGCTTGAATTCGTCCAGATACTTGATTCTTGCTAGGGCTGACTAAAGACTCGATATCGAGAATTTCTACTAAGTCGCCGGATTTTTTTTCTTGTAAAAGCATGGTCGATCCTTGTGAATAAATTGTGAGTTAGGGTTTGAGGACAACTTTGATGCAGTTGTCTTTTTTCTGTTTGAAAATCTCGTAGGCGTGGGGCGCTTCATCCAATTTCATGCGGTGCGTAATCACGAAGGTTGGATCAATTTCGCCTTTTTGAACGCGATCGAGCAAAGGGCGCAAATAGCGGTGAACGTGCGTCTGTCCCATTTTTATGGTCAAGCCTTTGTTGAAAGCTGCACCGAGGGGCACTTTGTCAACAAAACCGCCGTAAACGCCGGGAATTGAGACTGTGCCGCCTTTGCGACAGGCGAGGATTACTTGTCGCAGGGCGGTAGGCCGATCGCTCTCCAAGCGCACAGCTTGCTTGGCTTTGTCGTACAAAGCATCGAAACCGGTACCGTGGGCTTCCATTCCCACCGCGTCGATACAAGCGTCTGGCCCGCGTCCCCCCGTCATTTCGGTGACGGCTTCCCCCGCGTCTATTTCTTCGTAGTTGATGATTTCAGCCCCAGCCGCGGCCGCCATTTGCAAGCGTTCCGGTATTCTGTCGATCGCAATTACTCGATCGGCCCCCAGCATAAACGCGCTTCTGATCGCAAATTGTCCGACTGGCCCGCATCCCCAAACTGCTACCGTATCCCCCGGCTGAATGTCGCAGTTTTCGGCCGCCATATAACCGGTAGGAAAGATATCAGTGAGGAACAATACTTGTTCGTCAGAAAGTCCGTCGGGAATTTTCAAAGGGCCGACATCTGCAAACGGAACCCGCGCGTATTCTGCTTGACCTCCTGCATAGCCACCCGTTAAATGCGAGTAGCCAAACAGTCCGGCCGGCGAATGACCGTAGATTTTTTCAGCCAGCCCAGCATTGGGGTTGGAATTGTCGCACAACGACCACAAATCGCGGTTGCAAAAGAAGCAACTGCCGCAAGAAATAGTAAAAGGAATGACGACGCGATCGCCCTTTTTTAAGTTCTTGACTTCGCTGCCGAGTTCGACTACTTCCCCCATGAATTCGTGACCCATGATGTCGCCGGATTGCATGGTCGGGATGAAGCCGTCGTAGAGGTGCAAATCTGAGCCGCAGATTGCTGTTGACGTGATTTTAACTATCGCATCGCGCGGATTGATAATTGTTGGATCTGGTACGTTATCAACTCGCACGTCATTTGCTTTGTGCCAGCAAAGAGCTTTCATTATTTGGTTTCCCTCTAGTTAACTACTAGCTACTTTTTGTTTTTAAATCTTAAATTTACTCCGCAGCTAAATCACTGGGGAGATGCTGTAATTTTAATCATCTTAAATAAAAAGTTTCTCTATCCGAGGTATAATTTATAAATCTATCTTTGGGCTGTTTAAAATCACAAAAAAGGTAACTCAGTTCCCAAATAAATTGCAGAAGCTTTCGCATTCTTCTGTTAAGAGTTAACAGCTCAAGGCGGCATGGCTGAGGTTGTTTTTGGCGATCGTCAGTTGCTGCTCTCTGATATCGCGTCCGCTCGATTAACCGCACGCGCAGTTCGTAGTGCGTCCTGGAGTCCGCACTACAAAACATATAACTGCGATCGCATCTTGAGAGTCACGCACCCTGCTTGAGAATGATTAATCGTCAAAAATTGTATCATTAGCCATAGCTAAAAGCCGAGCTTGCGCTAAAGTTGTTAAAGATTAAAATTTATCGATCGCCTTTTATGCCTTACACTGCATCTACCCCAACAGACCCCAATCAATCCAACATCCGCAATGCCGACTACCGCCTACTAGAATTCACTAAGCTGACACCGATGATGCAGCGGTATGTTGAAGTGAAAGAACAGTATCCCCACGCACTTTTATTCTTTCGAGTCGGAGATTTCTTTGAGTGTTTTTTCCAAGATGCCGTGACGATTTCGAGGGAATTAGAACTTGTTTGTACTAGCAAAGAAAGCGGCAAAGAAATCGGCAAAGTGCCGATGACAGGAGTGCCGCACCACGCCCTCGATCGCTACAGTTCTCAGTTAGTAGAAAAAGGCTATGCTGTGGTAATTTGCGACCAGGTTGAAGATGCCTCAATCGCCGCCCGTGAAGGCCGCCAAGTCAAGCGAGAAATTACGCGCATTCTCACTCCCGGAACTTTGACTGATGATGGAATGCTCAAACCGAGACAAAATAATTTTTTAGCAGCAGTTGTCATCGCTGGGGAACATTGGGGATTAGCTTATACTGATATTTCGACGGGAGAATTTGTCACTACCCAAGCGGACAGTTTAGAACAATTAACCCTAGAATTGCTGCGATTGCAGCCTTCAGAGGTGCTAGTTCCGACTAATGCGCCGGATTTGGTGACGATGTTGAGACCCGGAGAGAAATCCGACCATTTACCCGATTGTTTGCCGAATTCGTTTTGCTATTCTTTGCGATCGCAAATTCCGTTTACTTTTTCCGAAGCAAAACAGAGAATCCTGCAAAAGTTCAAAGTGCGATCGCTTGAAGGTATGGGATGCGGACACCTTTCCCTCGCAGTGCGCGCCGCCGGCGGTTTGCTGCAATATCTCGAAGAAACTCAAAAAGAAAAAGCAGTTGCTTTGCAAAGATTGCACACTTACACCCTCACCGATTTTCTCACCCTGGACTACCAAACCAGGCGCAATTTAGAAATTACTCAAACCGTCAGAGATGGGATTTTTCACGGTTCGTTGCTGTGGGCGATCGACAAAACCAGCACCGCAATGGGAGGCCGCGCTTTGCGCCGCTGGGTGTTGCAACCTTTGCTCAACATTAAAGGTATTTGCGCCCGCCACGACACGATTCAAGAATTAGTAGAAAATAATCCCCTGCGCCAAGATTTGCAGCAGTTGCTGCGCCAAATTTACGACATCGAAAGACTGACAGGGCGCGCCGGTTCTGGAACAGCTAGCGCCAGAGATTTGGTAGCTTTAGCCGATTCTCTCTCGAAACTGCCGGAATTGGCCGCGATCGCCACCCAAGGAATCTCGCCCTATTTGAAAGCGCTGCAAAATGTCCCGCCAATTCTCGAAGAATTAGCAGCTACAATTCACGCTCATTTAGTTGACGAACCGCCGATTCATTTAAAAGAAGGAGGTTTGATTCGATCGGGAATTAATGCAATGCTTGATGAGATGCGCCAGAGTGCATCAGGAGACCAAGAATGGATTGCTAATTTAGAAGCTAACGAACGGCAACGCACCGGAATTACTAATTTAAAAGTAGGCTACAATAAAGCTTTCGGCTATTACATCAGTATTACAAAATCTAAAATTGACCAAGTACCGGACGATTACACTCGCAAGCAAACTCTTACCAATGAAGAACGCTACAGTACAGAAGAATTAAAAGAAAGGGAAGTGCGGATTCTGACGGCGCGGGAAGATTTAAATCAGTTGGAATACGATATTTTTGCAAAAGTGCGATCGGAGGTAGGAGAACAGGCGGAAATTATTCGCAACGTTTCCCGCGCGGTGGCGGCGGCCGATGTTTTGTGCGGTTTGGCGGAAGTAGCGGTTTATCAAGATTACTGTCGCCCGACTATGGTTGAAAGTCGGGAAATTAAAATTATTGAGGGTTGTCATCCGGTGGTAGAAAAGTCTTTACCGCCGGGATTTTTTGTCCCAAACTCGGCTTTTTTGGGTCGGGAAGCATCGCTAAATCGCCCAGATTTAATAATTTTAACCGGGCCGAATGCTAGCGGGAAAAGTTGTTATTTGCGGCAGGTGGGTTTGATTCAGTTAATGGCGCAGATGGGCAGTTTTGTGCCGGCGAAAGCTGCAACATTGGGAATTTGCGATCGCATTTTTACCCGTGTCGGCGCGGTGGATGATTTGGCAACGGGTCAATCTACGTTTATGGTGGAGATGAACGAAACTGCCAATATTCTCAATCACGCCACGCCACAATCGTTAGTTTTGCTGGATGAAATTGGCAGGGGAACGGCGACGTTTGACGGACTTTCGATTGCTTGGTCTGTGGCCGAATATTTAGCAAGCGAGATTCGGGCGCGGACAATTTTTGCTACTCACTATCACGAATTAAATGAGTTAGCTTCTATTTTAGATAATGTCGCCAATTATCAGGTGACGGTGAAGGAATTGCCGGATCAAATTGTATTTTTGCACCAAGTTCAGCCAGGGGGCGCTGATAAATCTTACGGAATTGAAGCGGGGAGGTTGGCTGGTTTGCCGCCGTCGGTGATTGAGAGGGCGAGACAGGTGATGAAGCAGATTGAGAAACATAGCAAAATTGCGATCGGACTGCGGAAGGGTGTTAAAAAAGAAGGGGAAAAAGAGTCTGAAGGCCAACAGTTAGATATCTTTGATGATTGAAACTTTAAGTCTAGCTAAAAGCATCTGCCTTAAAAACTCAGAATGATTCGGCGGTTGAAACCGCATCAACACAAACGATGTCGGCCTGCGCCGACGGGTTCATAAAGTAACATACCCCCTTGACGATTCGGCGGTTGAAACCGCATCTACACAAACGATGTCGGCCTGCGCCGACTGGTTCATAAAGGGGAACCCAAACTCAGATTTAAGGACTAAAATCCTTACTACGAACTAATAACTAGCGTTCATTCTTCAACTTTATTAATTCTTTGTGTACGCTCATTCCAATTTCCAGAGCCTCATTTAGCAACCGCCCGTATTCAGTCGCCCGCTCATATCGATCGCGAAGTGCAGCAGGTAGGTCAAAATCCGCTGCAAAACGGTCGTTCAAAGCTATTCCACTCAGAAACTGGGTTTTTTCCAATATCTTCGCATCTAATCGAATATCTTCGCAAAAACCCGGTTTTTTGCTACGACGCACAATCTCAGAAAAACCCGATTTCTCGCCGCCAACCCCTGATTTATCTTCGTCCATCCGCGTAAATCCGCCAACATCTGCGGCCAAATTATGAAAAGATTGGTATATAATTAAAATAGAACAGAGTGGAGTCAAAACTATGTCAACCACAGAAAAAGTTCGCTGGACAAGCGCTGATTTAGAATTATTACCCGATAACGGCAACCGTTACGAAATAATCGAAGGAGAATTAGTTGTGACAAGAGCACCTCACTGGAAACATCAAAATATTGTTGATAATGTTTGCAGAACCTTGGGTAATTGGTCAATAGAGGCAGGTTTAGGTAAGGCTGCAACAACTACGGGTCTTGTTTTTACGGATAGTGATAATGTTATTCCTGATGTAGTTTGGGTAAGCTATGAACGTTTAGCACAGATATTAGATGAAGCCGGACATTTGGCGGGTGCACCGGAGTTGGTGGTAGAGGTGATGTCTCCCGGTGAAGAGAATGAAAAGCGCGATCGCCAATCCAAGCTAAAATTATATTCAGTTCAAGGCGTGCGCGAATATTGGATATTTGACCGCATACAGCAAAAAGTAGAAATTTACCGTCGGGAAAGCGGAATTTTGAAATTAGCGATGACTTTATTTAAAGAAGATAATTTAACCAGTCCTTTGTTACCCGGTTTTAGCGTGTCGGTAGCCACATTATTTGTCTAGAGATTTTGAATAATTACTACCCCTGCACAATCTCAGAAACCGGGTTTTTTCCAATATCTTCCCCACTAATCGAATATCTTTGCAAAAACCCGGTTTCTCGCCACACGCAGAATCTCAGAAACCGGGTTTTTTCAGATATCTTCGCATCTAATCGAATATCTTCGCAAAAACCCGGTTTCTCGCCACACGCACAACCATGATAAAATAAATCCCGATATTATTCACAACTCCCCACAATGGAAGAAAACCGCGCCCAAGCCTACCTAGAACTAATTCACACCCTGCTGAATTGCCCCAGCGGATCGGAACCGCAGATATTGCAAGATAATATAGAATTGTTGGATGTCGAATTTCTGGAAACTTGCGAGTTGGTAGCAGAAAAAATGGCACAGCAAGGAGGAGAAAACGGTGCTAGCTTCCTGCGAAATCTGATTAGTCAGCTATTACAATTAATCGATATCAACGATGGCGATAACTCCGAAGGTGAAAATCCCCAAGAGTATGCAAACTTTATCCTAGAATTATTGCAAGCAGAAGATGCTAGCACTAGCAATGCAGCAGTAATTCACCCCATGCTAGCTGAACGACAACATCTCCTCAATGACAGTTTTCCTGGGATTTTAGAGCAAGTATTGCAGAGGTTAATTGCTGGCGAAAATGCCCAAACCATTGAGTCAATGGTCAGCCTGGTGGAAGACTTGACCATTAATATTAGCAATTTTTCGGGTGGGAATAGAGCGAATAATATTGAAATTGCCATTGCTGCTTATCAGATTGTTTTGAATAATCGGCAACCGGGAAGCCAAAAATTTGCTCAAACTCAAAACAATTTAGCTGCTGCCTATATTAGCAGAATAAAGGGTTCGCGGGCCGAAAATGTGGAAATGGCGATCGCCCTTTATGGCGCTGCTTTAACAGTCTACACCCTTGAGGCTTTCCCGGAAGATTGGGGAATGGCTCAAAATAACCTAGCTGCTGCTTACGCCAACAGAATCAACGGTTCGCGGGCCGAAAATATTGATCGCGCGATCGCATTTTTTGAGGCTGCTTTAACTGTTCGTAACCCCGAACAGTTTCCTGAAGATTGGGCAATGATTCAATATAACCTAGGTAATGCCCATCATGACAGAATCAACGGTTCGCGGGATGAAAATCTTTCCAAAGCGCGATCGTTTTATGAGGCAGCTTTAACAGTATATACCCGTGAGGATTTCCCTGAATATTGGGCAATGATTCAAAAGAAGCTGGCTAATGCCTAATGTGAGGTAGCCTTAACAATCTCAGAAACCGGGTTTTTTCCGATATCTTCGCGCACCATCTCAGAAACCGGGTTTTTTCCCATCTCTTCGCCTGTAACCAAATATTCTCGAAAAAATCCGGTTTCTGGCAACCCATCGACGAATCATGGTAAATAAACATCCGTGTTATTGACAACTCCCCATAATGCAAGAAAACCGCGATCGAGCTTATCTCCAATTAATTCACACCCTGCTGAATTGCCCCAACGGACACGAACCCCAGATATTACAGGATAACTCAGAATTATTGGATCGCGGATTTCTGGAAACTTGCGAGTCAGTAGCGGCAAAGTTGGCAGCACAAGGAGGCGAAAATGGCGCGAATTTTCTCCGAAATCTGGTCAGTCACCTAGGGCAATTCATCGATATGAACGATGACGGAGATAGCAATAACTCTCAAGGTGAAAATCCCCAAGAGTATGCCAAGTTTATCCTAGAATTATTGCAAGCACAACAAGCTAGTAAGGGCGATATTAAAGTAATTTACCCCATGCTGGACGGGCGGCAACATCTCCTCAATGCCCGTTTTGCCGAGACTTTACAGCAAGTAGCTCAGAGGTTACTTGATGGCGAAAATGCAGAAACAATTAGCTCAATTGTCAGCCTCCTTGAAAATTTGAGTATTCGTATTAGTAACTTTCCTCGTGGGAATAGAGCGAATAATATTGAAATTGCCATCGCTGGTTATCAAATAGTTTCAAATAATCGGGAACCGGGGAAGGAAGATTGGGCAAGGACTCAAAATAACCTAGGTAGTTCCTACGGTAAGAGAATCAGGGGAAAGAAAGCAGAGAATATCGAACAGGAGATAGGCTTTTATGAGAGGGCTTTAACAGTCTATACCCTTGAGGATTTCCCTGAAGATTGGGCATGGACTCAAAATAACCTAGCTGCTGCCTATACTGACAGAATCAACGGTTTGCGAGCGGAAAATCTGGAACGGGCGATCGGTTTTTGTGAGGCTACTTTAACAGTTTATACCCTTGAGGATTTTCCTGAAAAATGGGCAATGATTCAATATAACCTAGCTAATGCCTACAATAAAAGAATCAACGGTTCGCGGGCGGAAAATCTGGAACGGGCGATCGGCTTTTGTGAGGCAGCTTTAACCGTTCGTACCCTTGATGATTTCCCTGAAGATTGGGCAGAGACTCAAAATAACCTAGCTGTTGCTTACAGAAACAGAATCAACGGTTCGCGGGTGGAAAATCTGGAACGGGCGATCGGCTTCCATGAGGCGACTTTAAGAGTTCGTACCCTTGAGAATTTCCCTCAAGATTGGGCTTTGATTCAACATAACCTAGCTCTTACTTACTTTCATAGAATCAAGGGTTCGCAGGACCAAAATCTGGGACGGGCGATCGGCTTTTATGAGGCTGCTTTAACAGTTTATACTCTTCAGGATTTCCCAGAACAATGGGCAATGACTCAAAATAGCCTAGCTAATGCCTACAGTAACAGAAATACAGTTTATATCTTTAAGGATTTAGAAGATTGGGTGGCAGAGACTCAAAATAACCTAGCTAATGCCTATAATCAAATAATCAACGGTTCGCGGGCGAATAATCTGGAACAGGCGATCGGCTTTTATGAGGCTGCTTTAACAGTTTATACTCTTCAGGATTTCCCAAAAGAATGGGCAGATACTCAACATAACTTAGCTATTACCTACAGTAACAGAATCAACGGTTCGCGGGCAGAAAATCTGGAACGGGCGATCGCATTTTTTGACGCTGCTTTAACAGTTCGTACCCTTAAGGATTTCCCGATTGATAATGTACAAACCTTAAATAATCTGGGCTTGACTTATCTAGTAAAACTAGACTACATCAACCAAGAAAAACCAGAAGACACAAACCAAAAAGCAGCAACTCTCCAAAGTGCCTACGATACCTTTAAAAATGCCATACTCAGAGCCTCCAAATTACGAGAGTTAGAATCGGGAGATGAAACCAAGCAAAAACACGATTTGCAGTGGGATAGGCTCTATCAAGGCATGGTGCAAGTATGCCTCGATCGCAAAAGCAACCAAGAAGCACTCTTATATGCCGAAGCCAACAAAGCCCGCAACCTTGCCGAAGTCATCGCCCAAAAATAGGAAACCCCCCAAGTCCTAAAACCCATTACCTTCACCGAAATTACCCAACTCCTCACCCCAGACACCGCCCTAATTGAGTGGTACATCACCGACACAGAAATCATCACCTTTGTCATCACTTACCCCGACGTGCTGACAGTGCATCGCAACCGTCAATGCGCTGAATTAATCGACTTAGTTAATGACTACCGCGCCGACTACAAACAAAGCAAAACCCACTGGCAAACCCGACTCGCCGACTATCTCCAGCGTCTTGCCGAAATCCTCCAAATCACCACAATTCTGCCCTCAGAAAGTACGCGATTAATCCTAATTCCCCACTGGTTGCTGCACCTGTTCCCCCTCCACGCCCTACCCCTAAGTGACGGCGAATTCTTATTAGATAAATACCTCGAAGGCATTCAATACAGCCCCAGTTGCCAACTCCTGCAACAGATTACCATCCACCCAAATTTTGACCAACTCCTCGCCCTGCAAAACCCCACCTCCGATCTGCGCTACACCGATTTAGAAGTCGCCAGCATCGCCCCCAAATTCGCCATTAGTCAAATTCTCCCCGGCGATGAAGCGAGTAAAACAAATCTCCTAGAAAAGTATCTAGAACAGTTAGAAAACGCCCACTGCGCGCACTTTTCCTGTCACGGCTCCTTCAATCCCGACGATCCGCTAAAATCGTTTTTAATCTTGTCTGGCGGCATCGTAGGCGGAGATTCCCAGTCAAGGGCGGGATCGGATTTAGATGAATCGAATCGTTACGTGGAATGGCGCGACGGCAAAACAGCCGACATTAACAAATGCCTAACATTAGCAGACATCTTGTTACTGCAATTCAAACATTGCCGCCTAGTCGTGCTTTCCGCCTGCGAAACCGCGCTAATTGACACCAACAATCGCTCCGATTATATTGGATTACCGACAGGATTTATCCACGCCGGTGCAATGGGAACCCTAGCCAGTCTTTGGGCTGTCAACGACCTCTCCACCGCCTTAATGATGGTAAAATTCTATGAATTGCTCAAACCAGGAGTGAGCATCGGTAAAGCCCTCCACGATACCCAGCGCTGGTTTAAGGCTGCCACGACTTCCGATTTGCTATCATGGGTGCAGGAATCGGACAGTTTCGAGGCCGATAGAAAAAAACCGATCCTCAAGGAATTAAAAGGCTACAATGATGACGAACAACCCTATGGCGATGTTTATCATTGGGGAGCGTTTTGTGCGATAGGATTATAATCCAAGGAAAGATTTAATTTAATTGATGAAAACCGATAGCATATTTTACAACATCTTCCAAGAATTCCCCTTTGTGTTTTTTGCCCTTTTGGGCATACCCGCCGAGAGTGCCAACCAATACAAATTTACATCCCAAGAAGTCAAACAATTAGCTTTTCGCCTAGACGGTTTATTTCTACCAATTATTCCCGATTCTCAACTACCATTCTACGTTGTAGAAGTCCAATTTCAACCAGATCCAACACTCTACTACCGTCTTTTTGCCGAACTATTCATCTATCTCAAACAATACCAACCGCCGCACCCTTGGCAATTGGTAGTCATCTACCCAAATCGGCAAACCGAAAGAGAAAATAGCATCCACTTTCAGGAAATGCTCGCCCTCCCACAAATCACCCGTGTTTACATCAATGAACTAAGTGCATCAGAAACAGCATCTCTACCCATAAAATTGATTAAACTGGTAATCGAACCAGACAACACCGCCGAAAACTTTGCCATAGATTTAGCCAGACAAGCCGAAACCGAAATATCGGATTCCACAGCCAGAAAAAACTTCATCAACTTACTAGAAACCATCATTGTTTACAAATTACCCCAAAAAACCAGAGAGGAAGTTGCCGCCATGTTTAACCTAACCGACTTAAAACAAACCCGATTTTATCAAGATGTTTTTGCAGAAGGACAAGCGGAAGAACAAGCTAAAGCTAAACAACGAGACAAAGCTCTTATTTTCAAAATGTTTAGTCTGGGATTGGCTACAGAACAAATTGCTACAATCTTTAACTTACCCCTAGCTGAAGTAACAGCGACAATCGCCGAAGCTCAAAAAGAACAAGCTGAACAAGCCGAGCAAAATTAATCAACCCACGCTAAAATTAGTAGGGTGCGTCAGTTACGAAAACCCTGATTTTTCGACCAACCTAAGACTGACGCACCTTACAAGTCGATCAAAGTGTGACACTTGCCTAATTGCTCATTCAAACAACATCCATTTGTGAGGTAAAATTATGAACGAAGTCGATATTTTGTCCCAAATCTATAACGCCATTACCACCGCCCCGGCAATTTTGACTCCCCCTTTCATCGAAAAATTGCTCGCAGAAGTCCTCCCTTTAGCAGAATCTGGTGCTGATAATGATACTGTAGAAGATGCTATAAATACACTCTACAAACAATTTAAAGATATTAGAGATGCAATCAAAAATCTGGTCAGAAAAAATCTCGATGATGTAGAAGCAGAAGCCACGCCCGGTTATGAAACAATCGTCAATACCTATCCCGACATCAAAAAGCTAGAAGCAAGCTTGAAAAAACGCATTGACAAAGCCGATGCTAAAAATTGACCATCCCCAAATCTACATCTACAGCTACCAACTCAGCCAGGAAAGCAAAACCAAAGCTAACTCAATCTGGACTTGGGCTAATAGTATCTGGCAACATTTTAGCCTAGAAAAAGAGATAATTTTTTCCCAAGCCAACCTCGGTTATCCCCTAACTAAAGTCAAAAAATTCTCGCATTCCAATAAAATTGATGGTTCTTTTAAGTTTTGCCTTCTGGAGGATAGCGAAGGCATTTTAGCGAGAATTGGTAGCCCAGAAACCGATGAAAATAAAGGCCTCGAAATCACAGGATTACAACAATTAAATGAAAATAATCTCCTAATTCCTGATAATTATCAAGATTGGCTAGGACAGACTATTTTTATCACCTACAAATTACAAAGTTATTCACATCCAACCAAAGATTCCATCCGCGAAGTTGCAGATAAATGTTTAAATAATCTGTTCCCCGAAGCATCTGTCCGTCCACCTTTTTACCGCGATACTGAGTTACTGGGTTCTCCAATTTTTGAGTATAGTTCGATAAAAAGTCAACTGCAAGTCTTTGTTTATCTGGTTGATGATGATATTGAGGGCAAATTAGGGCAAATTATTCAACCTTTGTTTGAACTGTTTTATTACCGCCATAAAATCACTAAAGCTTTTCTGGATAGTCGCAGCAATTATGATTTACTTAAGAAACTCTACGCAGAAATTGAGGTGACAATCGCTAGCTTACAAACAAAAATCGCTGACTTTGAATCGAACAATGATGTTGATTCCCAGGAAAATGTTAATCTAGATAAGTCTTTAACCTATCTCAAAATCAAACTAAAAGAGTTACTGGGAGAAAGTTTGAATTATGAAAGAGCCTTAGAATATCTCGAAGATTTTAATAATACGATTAATATTCACGTTTACAATTATCAGGAAAAGCTGTCTGAGATTTCTTATAAATGGCAATTTTCAACGGATAAATTGACAACATTTAATTTTTTCATTGAGAGAAGTTGTCCGTATTTTCAACGACAAATTCAGGGCGATTTAGGCTATTTTAAACATGGTACTGATTTGATTAAGATTGCGGTGGATTTGGTAGCGGGGATTGTGGATATCGAACAAGCAGAAATCGATCGCTCTTTAGAAAGAACTATTCAAATATGGGGTACTGGATTAGGGGCTGGAGGCCTTGTGGTGTCTGCGGTTTTAAATTATATCCAGACACCCCTAGTGTTCAGAATACCTCAAAAAGGGGATGTGCTTCATCCGGCTGTAGCTAGTCTGTTGTTGAGTCTTTTGGTTGTAATTCTGGTTTCTGGATTGATGGGCTGGATTAATGGTGCGTGGAAGATTAATCAGTTGAGATGGTTTCGGCGCAAGTCTGAACCTCGGAGATTGCACGATTCCCAAAGTCCACCAGTTAATGATATGTTACAGGAAGCGGCAGAAGAAAGACTCGGCGGTTGAAACCGCGTCTATACAAAGAAAAACTCGGCGGTTGAAACCGCGTCTATACAAAGAAAAACTCGGCGGTTGAAACCGCGTCTACACAAACGATGTCCGCCTCCGCGGACTAAGAAATAAGAGAGAATTTAGAAGTGTTGAAATCCTCGATCGATCTTTAAGCCCACATCAGGACAAATACCGCTGCTATCACTCAACAAAATATCCTTGCTTTCGGTAGTGATTCCCACGATCGCAGCACCATCACCAATTTGATCGACCAATAGCTTAGCATGGGCGATCGGCAAAAACAACACTAACTCAAAATCTTCGCCGCCGTACAACGCCCAATCTAAAGCTGTTTCGGTTGATACGATTTCCCTTAAAATAGGAGGAATTGGTATTGTGGCGCGATCGACTTTTGCACCCACACCGCTAGCCCGACAAACTTGCACAATCGCATCTGCTAAACCGTCGCTGCTATCCATTCCGGCGATGGAAAATTCACCCGCAGCATCTAAAATTTCCCAAACAACCGGCAAAACATCCAGTCGCGGTTTAGGCCGCTGATGAGCGAGAATTAGAGAAGTTCGATCGCCCTTTTCCAGATTGAGCCCAAATTCTGGATTCAACAACAATTCTAATCCCGCGCGGGAGGCTCCGTGCACGCCAGTCGCCACAATCGCCCAATTCGAGATCGCATTTGACCTGCGAATGGTACGATTTTCCTCAACTTGTCCAAAAGCAGTAATCGCAACTGTCACCACGGGCGATCGCACCACATCCCCACCCACGATCGGCGTATGATAAACTTCCAAACAAGCCGTCATCCCCCGATAAAACTCTTCCACCCAATCCACAGCCGTATCCGCAGCCACAGCCAGGGCTACCGTCACCGCCAGAGGGGTTGCTCCCATTGCCGCGAGATCCGACAAATTTGCCGCTGCGGCGCGCCAGCCTGCATAATAAGGGCCTGTGGTGCGATCGCTAAAATGCACTCGATCTACCAGCATATCAGTAGTAATAACTAAAGAGCGATCGGCTGGAACGGCAATGACTGCTGCATCATCTCCCACAATTTCCGCAGGGCAAAATCTCTGCAAAATTGTTAAAAGTCCCTGTTCTCCGATGTCCTTAATTTTCATACCTTCTTTCTCCTGCCTTCTTCCTAATAACCAATAACTAATAACCAATAACTAATAACTAATTACAATAACTAATAACCAATCACTCACAACCAATCACTAACAACCAATCAATAATAACTACTGACTAATGACTAATGACTAATGACTACTGACTAATGACTACTGACTTCCCAATTACCATTCCTTACCCGAACTAGGCGGCAAGCGCAACCTAGGAAATCGATAAAAAGTATCTCCTTCATCATCCACTTCTAAAATAGCCGAAAAAACTTTAACTTGCCGGTTTAAATACTCCTGAGCAACTTCAGCCTCCACCCTAGCGCTGGCGGCCAACTGAATCAGCGACATCTGACTGTTTTGATTTTCCAACAACTGATAAAAAGCCTCATCCAACTGTCGCTTTTGCTTGCTTTCATTCAGATTATTGACAATCAACAAGCCTGCGAATCCGCCCAAACCAATTACCAATAAAAATTCTAAAATTGCCATAAAATCGATTGTATTGCGAGTTTGAATAACGCTGAATAAAACTAAATGAAATAATGATGTTAATTCAACTTCTACTTATCTAATAAATTTTTGCAGCCTGCCTCTGCAGGCTTTGTTTTTGTAGAAATGATTTAAATCACCGTTTTAATTGATTCTTGCAGCCCGCAGAAGCGGGCTTTGTTTGTGCGATCGTGTTGCTAGCGATTTAAATCGCCGTCTTTGTTTGCGTACCGATCAAACTTGAGGTTGAACTAAATTTTCCTTACCTTTAATCACCTTAGCAGATACAATCTTGTCTCCCTGCTTCAGTTGCTCCAAAACCTCTTTTCCTTCAGTCACGTAACCAAAAACAGCATATCTACCGTCCAACAGATTCAAACCAGCGGGCGTAAGTTCAGGTTCAAACAAGAAAAAGAAAAATTGAGAAGAACCGCTGTCGGGCTCGGCTTCTTCCCTAGCCATCGCCACAGTACCGAAAGCCGAAAAAGGCAAAACAGGTTCGTCGCGATAGCGCCCCGCATCTTCTAGAGTAATCCCGTAAACAGGTTCTTTTTCGTCCCTAACGAGCACTTCTAGCGGAATATTCCGATATTTGCCAGTAGCTGGGTCAATAAAACCCACTTCCTTGCCTTCGGGGTCTCCCGTTTGCAAAACATAGGATTCTTCCGATCGAATAAACGATAAACCGTCATAAAAACCTCGATCGACCAAATCCACAAAATTACCAGCAGTCACCGGCGCGCTGTAACCGTCAACCACAAGAGTCATTTTTCCCTTTTGAGTTTCCACAGCCACAGTAGCGCGCCCTTTCAGTTGAGGCAGATTAGCATACTTTGCCGGTACTTCAAACGGAAACTCTGTCACCATCAACTCTTGGATTTCGCCTACCGAACCGAGGATTGTGGCTTTCAAATCAATCACTTTTTCCCTGTCTTTAGCCTCAACAGCCTTTTCCAGTTGGGCAACTCCCTCCTTGACTCGCACGACTAGCGCCTCAGCTTCCGGCTTTTGCGCCTCGGGAATACTCGCTAAAATATCTGACTCCCGCAGGTTGAGAATCCTTGAAGCCTTGCTGACATCGCTGCTAATGGGCCCCCAACGCTTAGAACGTATGTGGTTGCCAATATCTTCGAGACTGATTTGCAATTCTCGCACAGTCTGATTGTCAATCGGTAAAGCTAAGCGCAGCAGCGCCCGGCCGTCGGTAATCGCATTCCCCGCAGGCATACTGCTGGGGCGTTTGGCATGGGATACTTCACTGAAACTCAGGGAGAGTGAGAACAGCAGGAGTGCTAAAGCGACGGTTTTGACCAAGCGCTTGCACCTATCGATCGAGAAATTCTGCAAATGCAACATAACTTTAACTTTTATTGCCTCTTTTATCTTCCCACAGCGCTGCCCGCCTTCTAACCGTTACATCCGTTCCCAAACTTCATTCCTGAGAGAGCTTTTTAGCTTTCGGTACAGAAGTTGCTCCCTTTCAACGGTAAAATAAAATGCCAATTGCTTTTTGATGCGGTCGGCTAGACTGCGGCTTTAAGCTGACACTGCTCAAAAACTGATACAATCCCCAGACTCCTGTCGTGGAGAGATCGAACATTTTAGACCGAGGTTCCTGCTTTGGTGACTCACTCAGCCACCAGTAAATCTCAAATCGAAAAATGGCAAATCTAAAATCGACTGACTGTAGTTCCCCCGTGCCCTCCGGCGACGGGATTGCCCGCAAAAATTTTTTATATGATTTCCAGTAACGACTTCCGAACAGGTGTTTCAATTGAATGGAATAACGGCGTGTGGCGGGTTATCGAATTCCTCCACGTTAAGCCAGGAAAAGGCTCAGCTTTTGTGCGGACAAAATTAAAAAACGTCCAAACAGGAAGCGTAGTAGAACAAACTTTCCGGGCTGGGGAGAATATGCCTCAAGCCAATCTCGAAAAGAGCTCGATGCAGCATACCTATAAAGAAGGCGACCAGTTTGTCTTTATGGATATGGAAACTTACGAGGAAAGTCGCCTCAGTGCTAAGGAAATAGGCGATCGTGTCAAATATCTCACTGAAGGAATGGAAGTTAGCATCCTTCGCTGGAATGACCAAATCATGGAAGTGGATCTGCCCAACTCTGTCGTCTTGGAAGTGACGCAAACCGATCCCGGAGTCAAAGGAGATACTGCCACCGGTGGCAGCAAACCCGCCATCCTCTCCACCGGCGCTCAGATTATGGTGCCTCTATTTATTTCGATTGGAGAACGGATTCGGATTGATACTCGTGAAGACAAGTACCTCGGTCGAGAGTAGAAACGACGGAGGAAAAGGGAGTTTTGAGTTCGGGTTTTAGAGTTTTAAGTTAAATAGCTAAAAATTCCACACTTATCGCTCAAAGCTTAAAAACTATCCCTTTTATCTCCAAACTCGGTGAGTTTCCTAGCTGCGCCGGATTCCTAATTTTCAATTATCAATTCTCAATTACCCTTTAATTTGCTGTGGAATTAGACTTAAACCAGCTTTGCGAATTGCTAACTGTTTTAGACAAAACAGGCATTTCGGAACTGACGTTAAAAAGTGGGGAGCTTGAACTGACAGTACGCAAAGGCATTCTAGCCAGCGAACCAAGCACCGCTGCAGCGCTCCCTGCTGCTGCGACAATCGCTCCGATCGCCTTGGGTGCTGCTAGTAGCTCCACTGTCGCATCACCGGATGCTGTTGGCGAAAATTCAGGAGCGGCTCAGGCTCATCCCCCTGCTGCCTTTTCTGCTGCCGTTTCTCCTCCTGTCGATACCAAATGGGTGCCAATTATCTCGCCGATGGTAGGAACCTTTTATCGCGCGGCAGGCCCCGATGAGCCACCTTTTGTCAATGTGGGCGATCGGATCAAAGTCAGCCAGACAGTTTGTATTATCGAAGCGATGAAGCTGATGAACGAAATTGATGCTGATGAAGTGTCCGGTCAAGTGATGGAAATTTTAGTTCAAAATGCGGAACCTGTCGAATACGGTCAAGTTTTGATGCGAATTAATCCGGATTGAAAGATTACTTTATTGTTATGGAATAAATCCTAATATTTCCAAATCGCTTCTCTCCGGTGAGTTTGATGAAGTCATCCCAGCCTGTCCCGCAAGAGGTTGTGCAACAAGTTGCTGAGTATTTCAGCATCCTGAGCGAACCAATGCGTTTACGAATTTTGAACTTGCTTCGCGACGGCGAAAAATGCGTGCAAGAGTTAGTGGAAGCTACTCAAACGAGTCAAGCCAATGTTTCTAAGCACCTCAAACTTATGGTGCAAGCTGGTATCCTCACTCGCCGGAGCGAAGGGACTTCAGCTTATTATAAGGTGCAGGACGAGTTAATTTTTGAGCTGTGCAATATGGTGTGCGATCGGCTTGCTACCAGGATCGAAGAGCAAGCCCTGCACTTTAGAGCATTTAGCCTGACATCAAATACTAAAAATTAGTTTTTAGTTGTTAGTTGTTAGTCCTTAGTCCTTAGTTGTTAGTCATTACAGTAATCCTTGCAGGATTTGCAGGACTATTCCTTACCATGCTCTTCGAGAGCATGGCAGATGGTTCGGCTCTGGCTCGCTTACATGGGTTTCCAGGCTCTGGGAAAGCCACCAGTTAACGTCATTAGTCACAAGTGCGATCGCCCCCCAATAGCAAACCTCATTAGTCCCCAGCCATCAGTTATCTCAAATCCGGTAACTGCGGAATTATACCTGACAAACGAGCGGGACACTTAGCTGCACGATCGCACTGCACTCAGAAAATATTATTTTTTGTAAAATATAAAAATATCATCAGTTATCAGTTATCAGTTATCAATCCCTACTTTTTTCATTCCGATCGATGATCTTCGCAAGCGGGGACAGCACTAATGACTAATAACTAATGACTCCTAATTTTTAAAGAGGAAAATTTTTGTCAAAACTTTGGCGGGTACTCGGCTGAGCAACCTCCAAACCTTCGCCACCCAAAAGTTCTAAAGGCTTGCCATCCACCGAAATCCAAACCTTAGCATTCGGTTTTAAACTCGTAGCCGTATAGATAACTTGCCCTAACCGGCCGGTCATCGAAGTGCTGCCTCCGCCCGAAGTAAATTCGGCCGACAAATCGACATAAACTCCGTCATTCTTGACACTCAAACTGCGGAGTTTTGTCCCTTGGGGAATTTCGCTATAAACAGTTGCATCCTTGGGCCCAGCCAACAAACTGTTAAAAGCAGCTTCTAAAGCTGTATCAGGCTCGTCAGCAGGTTTGACAGCTACTTTCGTAGGAACTGCTTCAAATTTACCACCGGCCCCTTTAACCCAGTAAACTTGGACTGTTGGAGCACCAGCCTCCGGCAAAGGCTTTGGCTGTGGCGACTTGGAAACCAGAGCCTGCTGTGGCAGAGTCTGTGGAGTCTGAGCCTGCGGCACCTCAACAGGATTGGGAGGAGGTACGGGAATAATTACAGCAGGGGATTCTGCAGGAGTTGGGGACAGCGCCGGAGCGGTAGTCGGAGCGGAGGAGTGCGTCTCTGCGGAGTTTGGCGAACGGTTCGCCGTCCACAAGGCAATACCCCCTCCCGCTGCTAAAGCGAACCCGCAAACACCGGCAATGACTGCTGTGGAGATGCGGCTTACTTCTGGTCCATCTTTCATAATACAAATCCTCCTTACAGATAGAGTGCTTCGCACGGTGAGGAGCGACTCCCGATCGGCTACATTTGTCTGTGGTTAGATTCTGGAATTGACACAATTGCATTGCTGCTAGCGAACTCTTTACGGCAAGTCTCACATATCCTGAATCCGACTATTGGAACCCTAGACCATTATATGAGGTTTCGCGCGTGGAGTATGTCACAGTATGTCGATCGGCCTAGTCGCCGCTATATTCTATAGTAGTCTTGACATACTCCCACCACGCTCGCGGAGTACCGCACCAGCGTGGGGGATTCTTATTCATGGTTCATCGAAGTCCACTTACCGCATCAAATTGCTGATCAACAGCAGTGGTGGTCTTCTCCCCATGCTTTCGCTCGTCCGAGCCAGATTCGTCATGCCCTGGCGTACTGTGTTTATTCCACTCAACTCCAAGAATATTCAGTCCTTTATACAGAATGTTCAGAGCTGCATTTGTATATGGATTTATTGTTTTACTTAACAACGGAAAAAAGCCGTCTTCAAAAGACGGGGTTTTCAACCCAATTTTCTGATAAATAGTTCGATCTGTTAACCGCAGAGTTCAACCAAAAGACAAAGATAAACGCAAATAATTCACTAATTGAAAGCGAATGAGTGCAAAACGTCTAAGCAAGAATGAGGTCAAAAAAAATATTTTTCCCCAAACAAAAAGCGCCCCTATTTCTAGGAGCGCTTTTTGTAATCTCAGACTAAAACTTAGCCGTTGATAGA
>NZ_JAUBPP010000016.1:0-155845 GCF_036700765.1 Microcoleus sp. S1D4 | reverse complement strand
AAGAACAGCAGGGAGTGTCCGAGGCTGTTGGCTGGGGTGGATACTGCGACGGTGATGAAGTTGGCTCCTTCGAGGTACGAGCTTGCCAAACCGTGGGTGTACCAGGATGTGACGAAGGTGGTGCCGGTTAGCCAGCCACCGATGGATAGGTAGGCGCAGGGAAATAGCAGAATCCCAGACCAGCCTACGAAGACGAAGCGATCGCGCTTGAGCCAGTCGTCGAGTACATCAAAGATGCCTCTTTCGGTCTGGGCGCGTCCGACTGCGATTGTCATAGTTATAAAATCCTCTTGCTTGTTAAAAGACCAAGGTTTCTAATTAAAGTTAACATAACTATATATTATAAGTTGATAAAATTTCAACTCAAACACCAGAATTTCCCCACTAGATGCGTACTCCCCCAGTCGCGATCGGTTCCACAAGCGAGAAATTCGAGGTACTTCCAAGCCAACTGACTCGCTTTTCGCCGGCGCAGTTAAGGGTGGTTGAGGAGCCAGTCGCGCCAAGGAAGTGCGAGTGAGGTAGGCTAGTTGAATTAAAATTTGGCTTTAAGGCTGTTTAATCTTATGACTGCAAAAGCAACGACCTCGATCGATTCTATCCTCCGCTACGAGGTTTTGGGTTCCCGCCGCTTCAGCAATTACTGGTGGGCGACGATTGTCACCATTGGAGGGACTGGTTTCCTGCTTTCGGGCCTTTCGAGCTACTTGCACGTCAACCTGCTGCCTTTTGCTGACCCGACTGAGCTCATTTTTATCCCCCAAGGCATTGCGATGGGTTTCTACGGTGTCTGCGGCGTGCTGTTGGCACTTTACCTGTGGCTGACTGTTCTGTGGGATGTCGGCGGCGGATACAATGAGTTCGATCGCAAAACTGGTAACATTCGGATCTTTCGCTGGGGATTTCCCGGCAAAAACCGCAAACTTGATTTTACTTGCAAAACATCCGACGTGCAATCTGTGCGGGTGGACATTAAAGAAGGTCTCAGTCCCCGCCGCAGCATTTATCTCAAGCTGAAAGACCGCCGTCAGTTTCCCCTAACTAGAGTCGGACAGCCGATTGCTTTGTCTGATGTGGAAAATCAAGCTGCGGAATTAGCTCGATTTTTGCAAGTTCCCCTAGAAGGACTGTAGATATTTTCGATTTTCGATTTTCGATTGTTAATGTCTTGTCGTCTTGTAGGGTGCGCTTCGGCGCATCAAATCGAGAAATCTCGGAATTGAGAGATTGGGAATTGGGGATTTTCGATGGCAGAATTGGTAATGTCTTGTAGGGTGCGCTTCGGCGCACCAAATCGAGAAATCTCGGAATTGAGAGATTGGGAATTGGGGATTTTCGATCGCAGAATTGGTAATGTTTAGTAAGTTGAACGGCGACGCACCAAATCGATAAATCTAGGGTGCGCCTCGCCGTAAACCTTACCCGGTTGAAGGAAAATGAAAGTGAAAATACAAATGCAAATGCAAATGCAAATCAAAATTCAGCGGTGGTTGTTCTCACTTTTAATAATTGGTGCGCTGTTTGTCGGGGGATGCGGTAGTTCTCCGCAGGCTAACTCAACTCCGACACCGAATCCGGTGTCTGGTGAAAGCATTTCTTTGACTCCACCTCCGTCTCCTTCTAATGCTGTGGCGGTGAGTTCGCAATTTAGCAATTTGCCGCGTTTGGAAGGAAAAGCAACGGTGGTGATGATCGTCAAAGGTGCTCCAATTACGATCGAAGTTGACGGCACAAATGCACCGATTACTGCGGGCAATTTTGTCGATTTGGTTCAGAAAGGTGTCTACGACGGGCTGGTATTTCACCGAGTAGTGCGGGAACCTCAGCCTTTTGTAGTTCAGGGCGGCGACCCGCAGAGTAAAGACCCTAAATTCCCTACGGCGCGGCTGGGAACTGGGGGTTTTATTGACCCGAAAACATCTGCAGAACGCAGGATTCCTCTGGAAATTAAAGCTAAAGGTGCTCCGAGTCCGACTTACAGCAAAACGCTAGAACAAGCTGGAATCGATCAAAAACCTGTGTTGATGCACACTCGCGGGGCTGTGGCGATGGCTCGATCGCAGAGTCCTGATTCGGCTTCTTCTCAGTTTTACTTTACTTTGACCGATGTACCGTTTTTGGACGGTAGCTATGCGGTTTTTGGGTACGTGAAGGAAGGGATGGATGTGGTTGATAAGATTGAAGCGGGCGATCGGATTGAGAAGGCTACTGTTACTCAGGGTTTGGAAAATTTTAAACCTGGTAGCTGAAGGTAGTCATTAGTCATTAGTCATTGGTCATTGGTCATTGGTCATATCAATTCCGGTTGCACTCATACATGACTGTTGACTGTTAACTATTGACTGTTGACTGTTGACTGTATTTTATTATTCCGATGCAACCGGAAACGATATGATTATTCATTAGTCATTAGTCATTAGTCATCGGTCATTGGTCATGAGTCATTAAGGATGAAGGATTGACTGACAAACTGGTGACTGATGATTTAAGGTGGGAGCATTTCATTTTTACATAAAGCATTTTTTGTTGTATTACTGTCCTTGAAAAGCGAGCTATAGAAGGAAGCGAACTTCGGAGGACACTACATAAACAAAACTGAGATGCTCCATTACGGCTAAGTACAAAAATGGATGTTGTTGTTACTGGAATTGGTCTTGTTTCAGCTTTGGGTAATCTGCCAAATAGCTGGAAAAGACTGTTGGCGGGTGAGTCTGGAATTGAGATACATAAACCTTTTTTAGAACTTGAACCGCGAGTTTTGGCTTTGGTTGGTACAAAACCTGCTGATTTAATAAGTTTAATTCTGCCTGTTTTAGCAGAGGCTTTGCAAGATGCTAATTTGACTTTGCCTTTGCGCGATTGCGGAATTGCGATCGGTTCTAGTCGAGGATTTCAGGGAAATTTGGAACAGTTGGGAAGTGAAGGAAGAGGGAAGAGGGAAGAAGGAAGAAGGAAGAGGGAAGAAGGAAGGGGGAAGAGGGAAGAGGGAAGGGAATGCTCAATTTTCGATCGCCCATTCCCGATTACCGATTATCGATTCGTGGATTTTTTGCCTCATATGGGGGCGATCGCGGCGGCGAGAGCAATTGGCTCGACGGGGCCCGTGCTCGCGCCGATGGCTGCTTGTGCGACGGGCCTGCAGTCGATCGCCCGCGCTGTTGATTTGATCCGCACTGGTGAGTGTCAGCGGGCGATCGCAGGTGCTGTGGAAGCGCCGATTACACCACTGACTGTGGCTGGATTTAACCGGATGGGTGCTTTGGCCGACACTGGCTGCTATCCGTTTGACGAACATCGCGAAGGTTTGGTGCTCGGTGAAGGCGGGGCTTTATTTGTATTAGAATCCGCCGAGTTGGCAAGCCGTCGCGGTGCTAAAATTTACGGGCGAGTTTCGGGTTTTGGCTTGACAAATGATGCTTGTTATGCTAACGCACCCGATATCGGGGGGGAAAGTGCGATCGCGGCGGTAAATCAATGTTTGAAACGCAGCAATTTAGCAGCCGTTGATATTGATTTTGTTCACGCTCACGGTACTGCAACTGATTTAAACGATCGACAGGAAGCGCTGTTAATTGAAAAATTGTTTCGCCCTGGAGTTGCTGTTAGTTCGACTAAGGGGGCTACTGCTCATACTTTGGGAGCTTCGGGAGCCTTGGGCGCGGCTTTTTGTTTGATGAGTATTCGAGATGGGATGTTGCCGCCTTGCACCGGCCTGAAAAAACCGGGGTTTGAATTAGATTTTGTTCGCTGCAGGCGATCGACTCTGGTGAGAAATGCGATTTGTTTGAGTTTTGGCTTTGGCGGGCAGAATGCTGCGATCGTCTTATCTGGCGATCGTTAATTTTTGGCAATGCCAGTCGATCGACATTTAAATTGTGCGCTCTCTCTAAAGTTAAAATCTTGTAATGGCTGCTGCAGAACTCGATCGCACATCTAATAAAAATCTCAAAAATATTACCATATTTATGGATTTTAGTCAATTAGCTAAGAATTTGCGCGAGATTGCTGCTGCTGTCTGAGTCGGGCTCTGCATTCCGGCGATCACCCTTTCCCGGCCTGGGATGCCAGAATATAGAGCCAGATTCAAGCAGTATTGTCTTTTATCAACGCATCGATGCCGATCGGCGAAAATAGAAAAAATAAACTGTTTAAATTAAGCATTAGGTACTATCTCATGGATCTGGCATCTCATCGATTTATCTCTTATTTTGAACCTCTGCAAGCTGCTCACCTGTGTCAAATAGCTGTATTGGAGAGTTTTGCTGAGGAAACGCTAGTTTTTGACGAAGGAGAAGCGGCCGATTTTTTCTATCTAGTTTTAGCAGGTGCAGTCGAGTTTAGCAAGCGGATTGAAAATAATAAATATCAAGCTATTGCTATCGCTAAGCCAGACGATTTTTTTGGCGAACTCGGAGTTTTAGACGGAGAGCCTCGCAGTGCTAGAGCTGTGGCATTTGGCGGCTCGACTTTGGCAAAAATAGGTCGCCAAGAACTAATAACAACTCTAGAGTTGGCTCAAGGCAGTTCCGTACTGCAAATGTTTAATTTCATTATTAAAAACTTGCGCGATACTACAGATCAATATGTTAGCCAGTTCGTACACAAACAAAAAATGGTATTAGTCGGAGAAATGGTGAGTACAATTATTCACGATTTCAAAAGTCCTTTTACGGGAATTAAACTCTCCAGCGAAATGCTCAAAGAAATGCACCCCGATGAGGAAACTCAGGAGTGGTGCGAACTTATTCAATTACAAGTTCAGCGAATGTTGGGGATGGCTGAAGAAGTATTAGAATTTTCGCGCGGTAACTCTACATTAAGTAAAAAACCAATCAATTTAATCCAGACGTTGCAGCAGTTTGAAAAATTGAACAGAGTTTATTTTGATGCGGCAAAAGTAAATTTAGTGCTGCGGGTAACAGAAGTAATAGTGGAAGCCGACGATAATAAGATTTTGCGCGTTTTGCAAAATTTAGTTGGGAATGCTGTTGAAGCTTTTGGCGGGCGCGGCGGGCGAGTTGAGATTATTGTGACACAAAGCGAGGAGTGGGCAGAAATTAGCATTTACGATAACGGCCCCGGCATTCCCTCATCAATTAAAGACAAGTTATTTGAACCGTTTGTGACCTACGGGAAGCGGACTGGTACTGGTTTGGGAACGGCGATTGCTAAGTCGATTGTTGATGCTCACAAAGGAAAAATAACCTATGAATCGGACAATGAAAAAGGGACAACTTTTTACATCCGATTGCCAATCAATATTGTAGAATCGGAGCAAATTTAAGTAGCATACAGATATCTAGATTTTCTCAATTTTCGTGAAATATAATGTGTAGCCAGTGGCAAAATCAAGTAGAATTTAATTAATGAAATGCTAAAAATCTGATGCCAGTTACTATTCAAACCTTACCCGCAGAAGTTATCAATTTAATTGCCGCCGGCGAAGTGATTGACTCGATCGCCGCTGCGGTACGAGAATTAGTTGAAAATTCTCTGGATGCTGGTGCAACTCGCATCGTTGTGTCTGTCTGGCCCGAACAGTGGCGGGTGCAAGTTGCAGATAACGGTACGGGGATGGATCTGGAAAATTTGCAGCAGGCGGCTTCGCCTCACAGTACGAGCAAAATTACCACGGAAGCAGACCTTTACAAAATTACTACTTTGGGATTTCGCGGGGAAGCTTTGCACAGTTTGGCTCAGTTGGGCTGTTTGGAGGTTTTGAGCCGATCGAACGATTTGGGATTGGGCGATTTTTGGAAAAATCGAGAGTCTGCACCAAACCCGGCCAATTCATCGTTTAAGAAGGAAGCAGTTAAAAATGCTCGATCGGGCTGGCGGGTGGTTTACAGCAGGACGGGCGTTGCTGTAGAGGTGGAAACAGTGGCGATCGCGCCTGGTACGGTAGTCACTGTGTCTGATTTGTTTGGCAATTGGCCTGTACGCCGCACGTTTTTGACTCCGGCACAGCAAATGCGATCGATCCAATCAATCATTCAGCAAATTGCTATTTGTCACCCGCACGTTAATTGGCAGTTGCGTCAAGGAAATACTGCTTGTTTCTACGTCACTCCTAGCAGTACAGCGGAACAAATTTTACCTCAGTTTGTGCGCGGCGTGCGAGCAAGCGATTTGCAATATTTAAAGTTAGATTTGCCTTCAGTTTCTGAAAAGAATAAATTGCCAGATAGTTTCGCACAGGCGCAATTATTTTTGTCAAAAACAGGGGCGAGTTACCAATTCCCAATTCCCGATGCCCAATTCCCAATTCCTAATTCCCAGTCTCTGGAGTTAGTAATTGGTTTGCCCGATCGCTGTCACCGCAGGCGGCCAGATTGGGTGAAGGTGGCGGTGAACCGGCGGGTTGTGCGATCGCCCGAATTAGAGCAAACTATTCTCAGCGCCTTCGCCCGTACTTGTCCGCGCGATCGCTATCCCGTGTGTTTTGTTCACCTGCAAATCTCCCCATCAGAAATCGACTGGAACCGCCACCCGGCTAAAGCGGAAATTTATCTGCACGATCCGAGTTTTTGGCAAGCACAAGTTAGCGCGGCAATCGATCGGGCTTTGCACTTGAATGATGAAGTTTTGCCAGCGCCACATATTCCCGATCGCGTGGGACAATTGCTGAAGGCGTCGGAACAAAAAAGTGCTTATAGTGTAGGAATTGGCGATCGGCCAAACGATGAAGGCGGCGAAGAGGCAAAAAATCATCAAATAGGATTGATGGAACTGAGGGCGATCGCACAAGTTCACAATACTTACATTGTGGCGGAACATTCCAGCGGAATGTGGTTGATAGAACAACACATCGCTCACGAGCGCGTTTTGTACGAAAAATTGTGTGCGGCTTGGCAGCTAAAAAATCTCGAAAAACCAGTAATTCTCAGTCAATTATCTGCCCTGCAAATTGAGAATTTATCCCGCTTGGGTTTGGAAGTAGAAATATTTGGCGAACAGCTATGGGCGGCGCGAGAAGTGCCTGAATTGTTAGCCGATCGAGATGACTGTGCGGCGGCGCTTTTTGAACTCAGTAAAGTCGCAGATTTGCAAGCTGCTCAAGTTGCTACTGCTTGTCGCAGCGCTATGCGTAACGGCACTCCTTTGAGTCTTTTGCAAATGCAAAATTTGTTGAATGAATGGCAACAAACTCGCAATCCGCGTACTTGTCCTCACGGCAGACCTATCTATTTTGCTTTGGAAGAATCGACTCTGGCTAGGATTTTTCGTCGCAGTTGGGTGATTGGTAAAAGTCACGGTATTTGAAGGTGTGCGTTACATACTAAACTGTTTTTTTTACCGCAGAGGGCGCAGAGAACGCAGAGAAGAGGAAAATAGAGGTTTTGTTGAGGGTTTTTTGGGCAACTGGATATGCTTTTTTTTTACCGCAGAGGGCGCAGAGAACGCAGAGAGGAGGAAAAGAGAGGTTTTGTTGAGTTTTTTTTGGGTGACAGGATATGCGGATAAAATGTTAATTAATGTTGAGTAAATTATTATTATGGATTTGACGATCGCCCGACAACTTTTTTACCAAGAAATTAGTCAGCCAGACAACTCGATCGACCTGGCGAAAGCTGCTTTGTATGTGGCTTTGGAGGAATACCCGAATTTAGAGCTTCAAGCGTATTTAAATGTTCTCGATTCGATCGCCGATCGAGTGCGTTTGCGCCTCCCGCCACAGAATTATCCGCTGCGGATCATTCAAACTATTAACGGCTATTTGTATGAGGATTTGGAATTTTCGGGCAATGATGCTGATTATTATGACCCCCGCAATAGTTTTTTGAATCAAGTGCTCGATCGCCGTACTGGGATTCCGATTTCTTTATCTCTGGTTTATTTGGAGGTTGCTAAGCGCATTGATTTTCCGATGGTGGGGATTGGGATGCCGGGACATTTTTTAATTAAGCCGGATTTTGAAGGTGCTGGGATTTTTGTGGATGCGTTTAATGGTGGCGAGATACTATTTCCTGAAGATTGTCAAGGGAGACTTTCTCAAATTTACGGTCAACCAATGGAGTTACAACCGGCTTTTCTCGCCCCGGTAAGTACGCGGCAGTTGTTGGGGCGAATGCTGGGAAATTTGAAGGCGATTTATTTGCAGCAGCGCGATGCGTTGAGGGTGTTGGGGGCGATCGAACGGATTTTGCTGTTGTTTCCCGATGCGCTGTTGGAAAGGCGCGAGCGCGGAATTCTTTTCTATCAAATTGGGCGTTTTGCCGAGGCGCGGCACGACTTGGAACTATACCTGACAAATGCTCCGAATGCTGAGGATGCTGCTGCAATTCGCCAATTGCTCGCAAGGCTCGATCAGAACTAAGTTAAATGGGCGATCGCACAACATCGCACCCCAAGCTACACTCGATAAGTTTTACAAAGTTCGATCGAATTTTTGCAAATCTGGACACAACATATAACCGAGCAATTAACACCTATCAAAAGATAGGTTACATTTGCTCGACCTGACTGTACAATATTATGTCATTTACGGAACTCCTGACTCCACTTTCTCGACAGATACCCGCACAGGCGATCGATCGAAACTGTATTTTGACGTAAAGAGGCACAAACCCATGAACTTTAAGTTTCAACAAAATTATCTCAACGGAATGCAACCACAGTCAGCCCATTTTACCAAAAAAATGTCAAAATCTTTATCATTAGGTTTGGCACTTTTAATCTCGACAAGTGCAGTATTTCTGAACAGCAGCAAAGCCTTTGCACTAGACAATGTTACAGTAAAATACGGGGCAGTTGACGTAACTTTACCGATGAGCGACTTGCAAAGCTTTGCACAAACCGGCCAAGCATCACCTCAATTGCAAAGCGTTCTGAATCTGGCGAAACAAAAACCCGAAGCGGTGCGCGAAATATTAACGCGAGAAGTGGCTTTAGATTCCCAATTAGTAATGCGGCTGGCAAATACTTATTTTGGGGAAATTGTTTTCAAAGAATTGGGCGAGGTTGCTTATACGCCGACAACTCGGCTGCAAAGCGCGCCGGCACTGCGCGATGCTTTAGTCGCAGCTTCTAAAGATGGCAAAATATCGCTGATCGAAGTGATTCAAAATTACGGGCCTGCCGCTTTAGAAGTGAATGGAAATCAAGCGATGGTAATCTATCAGCGAGTCATCAAAGATTTGCAAGATATGCAGGATATCTATAAGAATTCCCCAGCTTTGCAAAATACTGCTGGTCAAGCAAGACAAATGATTTGTCAGCCAAATTCATCACCGGGGGCTGGGAAGTAAATAATATCAATTACGGTTGCACTCATACATAATTGTTGACTGTCAACAGTTAACAATCATGTATGGTTGCAACCGGAATTGGTATTACCTATTAGCTATTACTAATTTCTTGAGATAATTGCTCCGCTACTCGTTTGAGTCGGCGGAGTTGGTCTTTCATGTCTTTTTTTGTCAAAGAAGCTGCAAAGCTATTGAAACCAAATCTAATTAAAGGATTGGGGATTTGGAATTCAAAGCGGTTAATCAAAAGAGTTCCTTGGATGTGGGGCTGGCATTCCCAACGATCGCACCCTTGGAAAAATCCGTCAAACCCCCAAACAATTAAACCGGGTTGTCGCTCTAACACCACGCTGTTTAAAGTGGGTTGCAAAACCGGAATTTTTATGATGAACAAGCTGCGGCTTCCCACAGCAGTATCCCACTCGCCCTCTGGTTCGCAGCGCAGCATGGGATTGAGCCACTTGTGCATCAAAGTGCGATCGACTATACAGCGCTCCACCAAGGTGGCTGCAGCGCCAATTTCAATTGATTGCTCGAAAACTTGACGAATTGACATGAAAACCTGCAAGCTAGAAGCGTATTCTGACAGTTTTTGATCTGCCTTGTCAAATGTGACGTCAACCTGAGAAAAAAATGAATCAAACTTGGCAAGAAATAACTCAACAGATATCGAACCCAATAGCCGTTATGTCCGATGGCTTACGCCCCGCTACGCTACGCATTTTGGCACAAGTCCAACCCGCCGCGAATCCCCTGGCTGATGCCGAACGCGGAATTAACGATTTTGTGGTGGGTTCAAACCTGGAAAATCTCCTCTGGGCGATCGGTATCCTGCTAATTGGCTTGATCGTATCAGCCCTGGTCTCATCTTTAGTCGGGGGATTGCTCAAAAAGACTACGATAGACAACCGACTGGCTGGTTGGATTACTGGCCGCCCGGAAGGACAAGGATCCCCGCAAGTGGAAAAATGGATTTCCGCTGCGGTATTCTGGATCATTTTTATCTTTTTCCTAGTTGCCTTTTTCAACCGGCTGAATTTAACGGCTGTCTCGCAACCCCTCAATACTTTTCTCAATCAAATTGCTGGTGCTTTGCCGAAGTTAGCCAAAGCCCTAATTTTTCTGGGGATTGCTTGGGTGTTGGCGACAATTGCCAAATTGGCTCTATCGCGGGCGATGCGGACTTTTGGCGTAGACGAGCGCTTGAATCAGCAGGTGGGGAATGCACCAAACGAGAATCCTTTGCTGCTGAGCGAGACTCTGGCGAATGCGCTGTACTGGTTCATTTTTCTGCTGTTTTTGCCGTCGGTTCTCGAATCGCTGGAATTGCAGCAGGCTTTGCTACCAGTTAATAATTTGCTAAACCAAATTTTGGCGGCAATTCCGAAAATCCTGGAAGCTTTGGTGATTGGGTTTATCGGCTGGCTGCTGGCTCAAGTGGTGCAGCGGATTGTTACGAACCTGCTGGCTGCTGCTGGGGCGGACAGTTTGGGCGCTCGGTTTGGTATTTCCCGGAGTTCGGGCGGACAATCGCTGTCGTGGATTATCGGTACGATCGTCTACGTGTTGATTTTGATTCCCACGGCGATCGCAGCTTTGAACGCTTTGGACATCCAAGCGATTTCGCTGCCGGCCATCGCGATGCTCAACACGATTCTGGGCGCGCTTCCCAACATTTTCACAGCAGCCATAATTCTGGCAGTTGCTTACATTTTGGGGCGCTGGATCGGCGATTTGGTGACTAATATCTTCACCGGAATTGGGTTTAACAATATCTTTTCTTGGTTGGGAGTGCAGCCGAAACAGCCGCTACGACTACCGCCGAGTTCGATCGATCCTGAAGCAACGATTCTGCAAGAACCGGATCTGCCGGCCCGCACGCCTTCGCAATTTGTCGGCATTGTGGTGCAGGTAGGCATCATGCTGTTTGCTGTGGTTGCTGCTACCGACGTGCTGGGGATTCCGGCGCTGACGGCGATTGTCAGCGGTATTGTGCTGGTTGCAGGTAGAGTGCTGGCCGGTTTGGTCGTATTTGCGATCGGCTTGTATTTGGCGAACCTGGCCTTTAGTTTGATTGCTAGTTCTGGAACTCGCCAAGCGCGGTTGTTGGGCCAAACGGCTCGCATCGCGATTATTGCTTTTGTGGCAGCATTAGCGCTGCAACAAATGGGCATTGGCAGCGATATTGTGAATTTAGCTTTCGGGCTGCTGCTAGGGGCGATCGCAGTTGGAATTGCTCTAGCCTTTGGTTTGGGTGGCCGCGAGATTGCGGCCAACGAACTTCGCCAATGGTTAGCGTCGTTTAAACAAGATAAAACGCCGCGTTTGTAACTCTATAAAATGGCGTTTGTACTTGACAAACGCCATTTTATTTGTTATTTGTTAGTTGTTATTTCTTATTTGTTATTTGTTATTTGTTATTTGTTAGTTGGTAGGGGCGGTGGATGGTGCGGGCCCGCCCTCTTAGTTGTTAGTTGTTAGTTGTTAGTTGTCATTCAAGACGGTCAGGATGATCTCAGTCATCGTTTTTTAGAGCTATAGCGGTTTTCAAGCATTGTGAAATATGCCCTATGCCCTATGCCCAGCGGCACCTCATCTTTCTGAGAAATGCTATAGTGCTAAAATAAAATTAGCGAGAACTGAGGAGGCTTAAACTGTGACAGTTTTCACTTCTATCGAACAATCAGAAATAGAATATCCCAGCAGCGGCCTGCTTTATACCTTCAGATTACAGCCTCGGATCGACAGGTTCGCTCTCCATCGCTAAAACTCCGAAAACGCACTCGTGAACTTGCCTCAAAGGAGCGCCCGCCACAAATCTCTCCAACGCTTCTATACCGAGAGCAAACTCTCGCAACGCCAAAGAACGCTTTCCTGAAAGTCCGCGCGATCGCAATTTTTCCAAATGTTCCGGCAATGAATATTCCAAACCGTAAATAATCCGCAAATACTCTTTAGCGCGACATTTTACCGCAGGCTGCACCAGTCCTTTGCTATTTTTCATAATAAAATCGATTGGTTTAACAACCATGCCTTCGCCTCCCCCATCAGTCAGTTTTTCCCACCATTTTATCCCGGCAGATTGGCTGTCAGAATCTGCAATTTCCACTACTTTGTATTCAGTAGCTAACAGCAATTCCGAGTCAGCTTGACAAATTTCTGCAATCTGTTCCATGTGCCAGCAGTGATTTTTGTCAGTATGAACTTTTCCCTCGGTTGCCAAGATGTGGAAAGGCGCTAATTTGAGGTCGGAGATGGATTTGACAGGCCAGCAGTAACGCTGGTAGGCTTTAACGTATTGATGCGCTAGTTGCGATCGCTCTTGGTGGCGACTCAGTAAATTGCTAACTTCAACTCCCCGCTGGTTTGCCTGTTCTAAGTTTTTAATCGCATCCGCAAACGCAGTATTAGAAGCTGTTCCCACTGTGGCGTACTGTTGCTGCAATAATTCTTGAGCTTTGGCAGACCAAGGCATCAATTCGCAGTCCAAACAAACCCAGTCGGTTTGAAATTTATCCCAAAAATTGCTAGCAGTTAAAGCAACATTGATTCTAGCTAAAAATTCGGTTTCTCTACTAGAATCATTGAAGAAATGCCGTCCGGTGCGGGTGTAACAAATACCGATGCTGTTGTTAAGAATCCCAAAGCGCCGTTTAGCCGCCGATTCATCTCGGCAAACAATCACCACTGCACGGGAACCCATGTGTTTTTCTTCGCAGACAACTGTCGATACGCCCTGGTGTTGGTAGTAGCTAAATGCTTCGGCTGGATGTTCTAAAAGTCCCGGTTCTTTGGAAGTAGCGACGGGAGACATTGTGGGAGGCAAATAAATCAGCCACTTGGGATTAGCGGCAAATCTGCTCATTACTTCCAGGGCGGCGATCGCATTTTCTGCTTTAATCGTAATGTTGTTTTGCAGGCGAGTGGAAATAATCCGCTTGCCCAATACGTCGGCAATGTCTAATATATCGTCAGATTGCTGTTGGGCGGTGAGAGGAGTTGTAACAGCAGTAAGTGCGATCGGCTTGACAGGTTCGCAGTAAACTCTAGCAGCCGCAACGCTGACAAATTCTCTTTCAGGATAGCGCAAAGCTGTTAGTTTGCCTCCGAAAACGCAGCCCGTGTCAATATCAACTGTATTGTTAAACCATTCTGTTTCCGGGACTGGCGTGTGTCCGTAAACAACTGCTGCTGTGCCGCGATATTCGGCGGCCCAATTGTAGCGGACTGGTAAGCCGAATTCATCGATTTCGCCTGTTGTTTCTCCGTACAAGGCAAAATCTCGAATTCTCCCGGATGCGCGTCCCTGAAATTCTGCTTTCATTCCGGCGTGGGCGACGACTAATTTGCCGCCGTCGAGGACGTAATGCCCGATCAAACTGTCTAGAAATTGGCGGATTTTTGTTTCCGCAGATTCGCGAAATTCGTCGGGCAAAGCTGCTATTTCTGCTAAGGTTTGTTCGAGTCCGTGATTGATTTTGACATTTTTGCCGTTGAGTTTTTTTAGCAATTTAATATCGTGATTGCCGGGGAGGCACAATGCTGTTTCTGCTGCTACCATGTTGCGCGCGAGTTTGAGGGTGTCGAGAATGCGCGGGCCCCGATCGACCAAATCGCCCAAAAACACGGCTTTACGCCCTTCTGGGTGCGCGTAAGTGGGAAAATCCCAGAAGCCGGACTCGCTGGTTTTTTCCACAATTTGATAGCCCAACTGTTGCAGCAATTGCTCTAATTCGCCGCAGCAGCCGTGAATATCGCCGATGATGTCAAACGGGCCGGACTCGCTTTTGCGGTTGTTCCACAGCGGTTGTCTGGCGACTTCTACCGCGTCGATTTCCTCTGGGGAACGGAGGATGTAAACGTAGCGAAATCCTTCGCGATCGAGGTTTCGTAGCGATCGCTTTAAATTCTGAACGTGGCGGCGAACTACGTGACTGCCAAAGTTGCGGTTTGGACGTTGTTGATTGCGATCGGCACACAATTTTTCGGGTAAATCTAGCACAATTGCGGCCGAAATGCAATGATATTTTCGGGCTAATTCTAACAAAGGTTTGCGACTTTCCGGCTGAACATTTGTCGCGTCTATAACAGTTAATCGGCCTGCTGCTAGCCGTTTAGCAACGATAAAGTGCAGTAATTCAAAAGCATCTGCGGTTGCAGCTTGATTGTTTTCGTCATCGGAAACCAGGCCGCGACAGTAATCCGATGAAATAATTTCTGTCGGCAGGAAATGTTGGCGCGCAAAGGTAGATTTCCCGGAACCTGATGCACCGATGAGAACGACTAAAGATAGTTCTGGAAGGGTAATTTTCATAGTTTAATAGTGATTTACTCGTTACTAGGCTCTGCCTGGTAACGCAGATCCAGAGGCTCTGCCTCGAATTTTCATCGAACCTCGCGAGGCAGAGCCTCTGGCCATCGGTTCCCAGGCAGAGCCTAGGAACCAGTTATAGTTTAATAGTGATTTACTCGTTACTAGGCTCTGCCTAGTAACGCAGATCCAGAGGCTCTGCCTCGAATTTTCATCGAACCTCGCGAGGCAGAGCCTCTGGCTATCGGTTCCTAGGCAGAGCCTAGGAACCAGTTATTTTTATTAATAGATTTTGCACTGGGCGAAAATTGCCATTTGCGTAGGCGAACCTACTTCTAAATCTTCGGTTCCCACACAACGAAACTCTACTGCAAACCCAAACCGTTCTGCAACCCCATTCGCCCAAGTTTGAAATTCTGCCCTCGTCCACTCAAAGCGGTGATCTCGGTGGCGAAATTTCCCTGCAGGCAAGTTTTCAAACCGCACGTTATATTCAATATTTGGAGTTGTGACGATCGCACTTTTGGGCCGAATAAACTCAAACAACACCCGCTCGAAAGCAGCCAACCGATCTAAATCGAGATGTTCGATCACTTCAATTACCGCCGCTGCGTCAAAATCTGTCAAGCGGCTGTCCCGATAAATCAGCGAACTTTGGATTAGTTGAATCCGAGATTGTTGTGCGGGAGATAAGCATTCTATTTGCAATCTTTCCGTGGCAATTTCCAATGCCCGGTGGGAAACATCGACTCCCGTAATTTGTTCGATCCCACTTTCTTTCAAAAGCAATCGCAGCAGTTTTCCCTCACCGCAACCCAAATCTACAACTCGCTTAACATTGCTGGCTTTTAAAACCTCCATCACAGCATCTAAACGCTGTTGGTTGAGACTAATTCGCTGTTCTAAAACTTCCTCTTCTTGCTGGTGAGAAATTTCTAGTTTCTCCTGGTCAAGATTATCGGCTTCTGCTAATTGTGCCACAGCAAGGCGCGTCAAGCGGCGCTGGCGTTTCAAATAGCGATCGGCAATTTGTTCGCGGGCCGGATGCGCGTTCAACCAACCTTCGCCGTGACGCAATAACTTCTCGATTTCATCATCGCCAACCCAGTAATGTTTGTCGTCATCCAACACCGGAATTAGCACGTAGAGATGGCTCAACAAATCCGCCAAACAAATTGTATTTTGCAGTTCCACCGAAAAGTAAGGACTCGTGCCCCATTCTGGAAATTGCGCGTCAAGAATCAGCGGTTTTGCTGCGACTTGATAGCCCAGCGGCTCAAACATTTCGCGCAGAAACTTTTGGCCACCGCGACAGGGCAAAACGGAGAGATTAACTGTTAGAGGGATTGGGCTTTCTGCGAGTTCTGGGCGGTCTTTGCAGCGACCGGATAGAGCTGTACTAAAGACTTTGGCAAGGGCGACAGACAGAAACGAAGAGGCAACGTAGGGGCGATCGTTCACGTATTGGTCGAGAGGGCGATCGCCCGATTTCGACTTGCCGCGCACCAAAGCAACCGGATCGACATCTAACAGCAAAGCCGCCGTGCATTTTTCTGCATTCGCTTCGGGATAAAACACGCTGGCTTGTCCGAAAGTCATCGGAAAGCATTGAAGGCGATCGGGATGTTTGTGCAGCAAATAACCTAAATCTGTAGCTGGGACGCGAGTTGTGGAGATGGTTAATAACATAATATTGGGAATTGGGCATCGGCCAAACAGGGCATCGGCCAAACAGGGCATCGGGAATTGGTGTTTGTTATTGCATAATTGCTTCTTCTGACTACTGACTACTGACTACTGACTACTGACTACTGACTATTAAGATTGCTGTTTTTCCCCACTCCCCAAATCCAACTTAGCCCGCAACTCATCCTTAATCCGATTTAAAATAGAATCCTCATCCAAAGAAGATAAAATCTTGCTCACAACAGCCTTTGGCCCGTCATCTCCCCAAGACGCACCGTTAGCCAAATAAGCCTTAGTAACTTGACCGATTCCGTAGCAAGAAACCCCAGCAATTGCAGCTTGCGTCACAGCCACAGAAAGATAAGGCCCCAAGGCCAAACCTCCCGTCGCCGGTGTCGCCAAACCCAACAATCCTTTCAAAGAACTTAAACCCAAATTAGCCAACAATTCCCCCGCAGTAATTCCCCCCATACTCAATGCAATCTTTTGCAGCAATTCCACCGCCCCTGCTTCTGTCATCGCAATGCCGTAAACTTTAGATAAAGTTAATATCATTACCACATCAATTACCGCACCGCTAAGAATATCAACTACAGTAACTGGATTTAGGGCGATCGCCACAGCTTTCGTCATTACCCCATTCCAGATAATCCGGTTAGCCGCATCTTCTCGAATCTCCATTTTTCGCTGCACCAACTGCTCGTTAATATCCCCCGCACAAAGCATCGTATTCAGCGCTACCAAAGATTTTCCTTCCCGGTCTAAAATCTCCAAAATCTTTAGTTTTAGATCCTCAACTTGCGGCAAACTGCGAGTCATTTGCACGCTCATACTTCCGTCGGGACGGCGCACCGCCCGCGCCGTCAAAGGTGAAGCGGCAGACATCACAATTTCATCGGGAGATAACAATTCTCTCACGCGATCGTCCCGAATTTTGTGGTAAATTGCCAGCCTATCTGCATCGGGATACTGGTCAATTTTATTAAACACTAATAACATGGGTTTTCCGGCTTCCCGCAATTGCGAAAGTGCTTGATATTCCACTTTCGTAATGTCGCCAGCAACTACAAACAATATCAAATCTGCTTGTTTAGCAACGCGGCGGGCTAAAAGTTCGCGAGTTTCGCCGTCAACTTCATCTATTCCCGGAGTATCGATTAATTCTACTTGCGATAAACGGTAAATAACTGGCGAAAGTCTATCGGGTAAACCGTCATCCACACCATCTCCCACATCCCACTGGCCAATAGTTGTGGTGCGAGTCACCCCGTGAGTCGGGCCAGTTTCAAACACATTTTGACCGAGTAGCGCGTTTAAAACCGAAGATTTTCCCCTTCCCACCATCCCAAACACAGCGATTTGCACGCAAGCGCGCTCTAGCTTGTCCAGCATTGTTTCCAAGCCGCCAATTTCCGGCTCCAGTCCAGTTCGCTCTTGTGGTGTCAAGTCGAGATTTTCTACTATATCTCGCAGAGCATCTTTAGCGCGGCGCAGGTTGAGTTCTGCTTGAATGTCTGCGAAACTTAATATTGTGTCGTCTAATTCGCGATCGACATTTGAATAATCCGAGGCTTCAGTCATTGTTACCTGATGTTATAGCTTTGCTTCACTTAAAGTTTTAACCGATATGATGCTATTCTAGCTTTTTCTGCGGGCTTTGTACATTAGCGACTCCGTAATGCTCGTGAGTGTCAACTTAAACCTGACCACCTTTGTATCTCTCGTTTATAGCCGAGGCCAGATCCCCCTAAATCCCCCTTAAGAAGGGGGAGTTTGATCAGAATCTTGTCCCCCCTTCTTAAGTTCGTTAATAGCCGAGGACAGCTCCCCCTAAATCCCCCTTAAGAAGGGGGAGTTTGATCAGAATCTTGTCCCCCCCTTTTTAAGGGGGGCTAGGGGGGATCTGGCCTCGGCAGCCAACAGAAGTATATGAATAAATTTGACCTTAACTTGACACCAGCGAGCAATGTTATGCTCTCAAAATATCATGTAAAATCTATTTAATTTACCACCAATGATTAACGCCAACAAAATAGCAAATTATCCATTTTTATTACGAGTAATAAGTTTCCTATTAATTTTAGCAGCAATCTGGCTGCCCGTCGCCGCACCAATTTATCTCTTAGTTAAAGATAGCAACCTCGCAACTATTCTGACAATGGGATTGTTGTTTGCCGAGTTTCTGTTTCTAGTGCGGCGCTGGGGAAAACAGGTTTACGGACAAACGCAATTGCTCAAAAGTTACGGTTTAGTCAATACGCGACAAAACGGTTTTGAGCTTTTGACTGGATTGGCGATCGGCATTTCGATTACTTTCACCCTATTTTTGGTGCAAGGGCTGTTCGGCTTTGTCGCATGGCAAAATTCTGATAATTTGCCTCGAATCATTGCAGAAGGGCTATTAAGCGCCCTGGGGGTGGGTTTTGCGGAGGAGTTGGTATTCCGTGGTTGGTTGCTGGACGAATTGCAGCGGGATTACAACAATCAAATTTCTGTGCGGGCGAATAGCCTGATATTTGCCCTATCTCATTTTATCAAATCTGTGGAGGCAATGCTGCGGACTTGGCCCCAGTTTCCGGGCTTGTTGTTGTTGGGTTTAATACTGGTTTTGGCAAAGCGCAACTGTCAAAATCGCCTGGGTTTGTCGATCGGGCTTCATGCAGGTTTAGTCTGGGGATACTATATAATTAACATCGGAGAGTTAGTACGATATTCTGGCTCTGTTCCCGATTGGGTGACTGGAATTAACGGCAATCCGTTGGCTGGGGCAGTGGGGCTTTTGTTTTTGAGCGTCTTGGCTGTAGGAATGCGGCAAATGTCAGAACGTTCAAAAGGGCGATCGGATTAATCAATTCTTGAAAATGGCATAATAGATCAGACCATACTCTACAACCAACCTTGGGAAATTTTTATGCAGCTTGCTGAACTTCTACCACTCGTGAAAGATTTGCCTCACACTGACAAACTTTTACTACTGCATTTTATCGTATCCGAATTACTGCAAGAATCAGGTATAGTTCCGCTAGAAGAGCAAGGCAAAGCATCTAGCACTAATTCCTACAACTCTTTTGAAGCGGCTGCTGTTTTAGCAAAAGCATTATCAGAAGAAAAAACAGTAAAACATGGTTGATAAAGTCAGATTTGTGTTTGCCGAAATCGATCCGCAACTGGGTGCATTAAGTACATTGCCTTACTTGCCACTAACTTTAACTTATCGCAATTGCTCTTTAAGTGCATCAGGCTTGCTAGATACAGGTTCTAGTGTTAACGTATTGCCCTACGAAATGGGATTAAGATTAGGAGCAATTTGGGAAAGTCAAACACTTTCTGTTCCATTAGGAGGCAATTTGGCTAGGTTTGAGGCGCGGGCATTGGTATTGAGGGCGAATATTGAGCGCTTTCCTCCAGTGGATTTAGCTTTTGCTTGGACAAAAGACAGGAATGCTCCATTAATTCTGGGACACATGAATTTCTTTCTGGAGTTTGATGTCTGCTTCTACCGGGCTGAATTATTATTTGAAATTAGTCCTAAAAGAAGAGGCGAGCAAAGATAGGCTGGATTTGTCGATCGGGCTTCATGCAGGTTTAGTCTGGGGATACTATATAATTAACATCGGGGAGTTAGTCCGATATTCTGGCTCTGTTCCCGATTGGGTGACTGGAATTAACGGCAATCCGTTGGCTGGGGCAGTGGGGCTATTATTTTTGAGCGTCTTGGCTGTAGGAATGCGAAAAATTAGTCAGTAGTCAGTAGTCAGTTGGCAGTTGTTAGTTGGCAGTTGTTGGTTGTCAGTTGACTGTTGTCATTTTATCAATTCCCAATGACCAATTACCTATGAAACTCACGATTTTTGCCGTAGCTATACTGCTAATTAGTGCTAACTTTTATGATCCTGTAAAAGCACAAACTACCGCACAAGTCAAGTTAAATAATTCTTTAGTTCAAGTGCAGCCAACGCGAGAACAAATCCTCAATGCTTGCGTGCTCAATCAGGCTGAAACTCTGCCAAATCCTTTTACCGATGTACCTTCCAATCACTGGGCTTACAAAGCGGTTTTGACGATGTATTATTGCGGCGCTTACCAAGAAGCAACTGCGCCTGCTTTAATTCAAGAATTGCTGCAATCACCACCAATCAATTGATTATCCCGCATTTCATCAGAGGCCAGAAACCGGGTTTTTTACGAAAATACTTGTTGAAAACCATAAATCTCGGAAAACCCGGTTTCTTAGTTCGTAGCGTCAAGGCCAAAGAAACCGGGTTTTTGAGAGCTTTAGCCTGTGGTAACGAAGTATTGTCGTAAAAACCCGGTTTCTGCACTCAAGGTGTTTCCAGGCCAAAGAAACCGGGTTTTTGAGAGTTTTAGGGTGTGGTAACGAAGTATTTCCTAAAAACCCGGTTTCTGAGTATTAAAACTGAGCCCGAACCGTAAAGGAATAATCCCCGCCCGGTTCAAGCTGATAATCCCATTTCTCCAGAAAACGGTGCAGCGGTTCTTGAATCAATGCCCTACCCCGAGATGGTTCCAGTATCAGTGTTTTTTCTGCCGTGAAACGCCACTGAAACTGCCACTCAAAATTGCCGGCACTTACTTCACCCTCAATGGTGCCTTTTAGCCAAGATTGGCCAGTCACTCGGACATATGCAGTTGTTTCGGGCAAACGTCTCGAACTCACCTTTTTGTTTCCGCGTTTGTTTCTGCAATGGTACGATTGTTGTAAAGACTCATGGCTTTTTCTACTCCCTGATGGAGGCTAAGTTCCACAGCTTCTACAACTAATTTAAGCACTTTCTCTACTAATTGACTTTCCTCTGAGGAAAATTTTCCTAATACGAACGAAATCGTATCTTTGTCATTTTTAGCAGGATCGTTTTGAGGTTTGCCGATGCCAATCCGCAAGCGGGGAAATTTGTCTGTACCTAAATGAGAAATTGTTGATTTCATGCCGTTGTGGCCGCCGGCTGAACCTGCTAGCCGCATTCTGAGTTTGCCGATCGGCAAATCCATATCGTCATATACTACTAATACGGACTCTGGAGGTATTTTGTACCAATCTGTGGCCGCCCGAATCGATTGGCCGGACAGGTTCATGTACGTCAACGGTTTCAGCAAGCGGATTTTCTGTCCTCGCGGCCGATTTCCCTCGCCAAATATGCCTTGAAATTTGCGGTTTTCTGACAGGGAAATTTGCCAAGATTTAGCCAAGGTATCGACTGCATTAAAGCCGATGTTGTGTCGCGTGCGATCGTACTTTGGTTCTGGATTTCCCAAGCCCACTATTAGCTGGGGAATTATTAACTCCGCTGGTTTTTCCGACTTCTGAGTGTTATTCATCTAACTGTTGGCGGTATCTTCCTTTGCTGCCGCGATTTTTTCGGTTTCGGGCTTTTTGGTAGTTGCGACTGCTTCTTCTAACTGCTTGGCTTCCCGCGTAAACTCCGACTCAAAATCCCGCGAAGCGTCTTGAAATCCCCGCAGTGCTTTTCCGAAACTCCGACCGATTTCCGGTAACTTTTTCGGGCCGAATACCAACAGGGCGATGGTAAAAATTACTGCCATTTCCGGCAAGCCAATTCCAAAAATATTCATGTTTTTTCTCCGGTATTTTGTTTAATTAGTTAGCATTAAATTACGAGCCACTAACGGGAAAGGGCAAGGAAAAATGGGAAAATTTAGCTTTTACCCTTTCTCCTCTACCCTCAGCTTTTACTGTTAGCCTGACTGTTTCGCGCTCAAATTTTAGCGGCCGAGACTCGACCAATCGACATCCACATTCTCCAGAATCAGTGAAGAGTTGTAGATTTGCAAAATAATCAACAAGAACACGAAAAACAGTCCGATGAAAACGCTCATCAACAGGGTGGTTCCCCAACCAGGGGCTACCTTGCCGTATTCTGAGTTAAGGGGTTTGAGTATATCTCCTAACCAAGTCCGCTGTGCCATAAGTCACCTACAATGAATCTCTACAGAAAAGTTTGACATACTTCCACCGCTAATTGCGATCGCAATTTTTTAGACCCCCCACTCCCCGACTCTCCCGCAGTCTCCGACTCTCCCCGTCTCCCCGTCTCCCCCGGATGCTGCCATACCCTACCCAGCCTAAAATCACTAGACTTTGAGACGGATTGTTATTTTTTGTAATATTATAGAGTGGATAACTCATAATTGCTCCCCAATATGGAACCAGCAGCATTTCTAGGTATTTCTCTCGGTGTGTGTCTGGTGGCAATCACCGGCTTCACGATTTACACGGCTTTCGGCCCTCCCGCCAAGCAATTGAGAGATCCTTTTGAAGAACACGAAGATTAGAGATGAAGGAAGAAGGAAGAAGGAAGAGGGAAGAAGGAAGTTCGGCAACGAGCAATGTACGGGATGTAACGGATGTAACGGATGTAAGTCCGTCGGAAGAAGGAAGAAGGAAGAAGGAAGGTTTGCCCAATTTTCGCCCTCTCGCCCTCTCGCCCTCTCTCTCTCCCCTTCTCCGCAGCGATCGAACTTCTGCAGTGCCCGATCGACCTTTCGCCTCCCCAGTCAATGCTATATTCTGCAAAAATACAGTAAATCTCTATTGGAAAAATATATCTTCCAGTTAAAGTAAAAATTATCAGGTTTCAGGCGAAAGCACTATGGGCAACACCTTCGGGCATTTATTTCGGATATCGACATTTGGGGAATCTCACGGCGGCGGTGTGGGAGTAGTAATAGACGGTTGTCCGCCCCTGGTGTCGCTAGACGCATCGTTCATTCAAGCGGAACTCGATCGCCGCCGCCCGGGCCAAAGCAAAATTACGACGCCCCGCAAAGAAGCAGATACCTGCGAAATTCTGTCGGGGGTGTTTGAAGGCAAAACTCTGGGAACTCCGATCGCAATTTTAGTCCGCAATCAAGACACTCGCCCTCAAGATTACGGCGAAATGGCGACAACTTACCGCCCTTCCCACGCCGACGCTACCTACGATGCTAAGTACGGAATTCGGAACTGGCAAGGCGGAGGTCGAAGTTCGGCGAGGGAAACTATTGGTAGAGTAGCAGCAGGGGCGATCGCCAAAAAAATTCTCTCTCAATCCGCTGGAGTCGAAATCGTCGGCTACGTCAAACGCATCAAACACTTAGAATGCGTCGCCGACCCGGACACTGTTACCTTAGAACAAGTAGAAAGCAACATCGTCCGCTGTCCCGATGCCGACTGCGCCGAAAGAATGATTGAACTAATCGAAAAAGTTCGCGACAACGGAGATTCGATCGGCGGTGTAGTCGAATGCGTCGCCCGCAACGTACCCAAAGGTCTGGGAATGCCCGTATTCGACAAACTCGAAGCCGACTTGGCAAAAGCTATCATGTCCTTACCCGCCAGCAAAGGTTTTGAAATTGGTTCTGGCTTTGCCGGGACTATGCTTTTGGGCAGCGAACACAATGATGAATACTATACTGATGAACAAGGGGCAATTCGTACAGTGACGAATCGTTCCGGCGGAATTCAGGGTGGCATTGCTAACGGTGAAAATATCATTCTGCGGGCGGCCTTCAAACCAACTGCGACAATTCGTCAGCAGCAGCGCACAGTTACCCGAGAGGGTGAAGCAACGCTGCTAGCGGCCAAAGGACGGCACGACCCTTGCGTTTTGCCAAGAGCTGTGCCAATGGTGGAAGCAATGGTAGCTTTAGTGTTGTGCGACCATCTGCTGCGCCATCACGGACAATGTGGAACCTTAAAGTCTGAATTTTAAAATGGAAATCAGCTTGTCCTCTGTAGCGGCAACTCCCGTTGATTGCCCTCAACCCTCCGAATCAATAAAAGGTATAGATGATTTTGTCGTACAGTTCTGGGGCGTGCGGGGCAGTGTTCCGACACCCGGACAGGAAACTGTTCGCTACGGCGGCAATACTTCTTGTTTGGAAATGCGAGTCGCTGGCAAACGCTTGATTTTTGACGGCGGAACAGGCTTGCGGATGCTGGGAGACCAGTTGATGCAAGAAATGCCGGTGCAAGCTTATATGTTTTTTACTCACTATCACTGGGATCACATTCAAGGTTTCCCGCTGTTCGCCCCAGCTTTTATCCGCGGCAATAGGTTTGATATTTATGGGGCGATTCCGCCGGATGGCGATTGTCTCAAAAGGCATTTTGTGGAACGGATTCTGCACTCGAATTCGCCGGTGCCGCTGATGGGTTTGCCTGCAGATTTGAATTTCTACGAACTCAATCACAACCAGACGATGATGCTGGACGATATTGAGATTAGGACTGGTTCTCTGAATCACCCGAATACTGCTATGGGATATCGGGTGAGTTGGCAGGGACGTTCGGTGGTTTACTGTTCTGATACGGAGCATTTTCCCGATCGACTAGATGAGAATGTCTACAATTTGGCCCTCGACGCTGACGTGCTGATCTACGATGCGATGTACACCGACGAGGAATATCACAATCCCAAGTCTCCGAAGGTGGGTTGGGGACACTCGACTTGGCAGGAAGCGGTGAGAATGGCTAAGGAAGCAAGGGTGAAACGAGTGGTGATTTTTCACCACGATCCGGCTCATACTGACGATTTTCTCGATCGCATCGCCGAAGATGTGCAAATCGCTTTCCCCAAGGCTGTCATGGCCCGCGAGGGTCTTATTTTGCCGATCGGCTTCTGAACTTTCGTCGGTACGGTCGATCGCTCATAATTTGATCCTACGATCGTTTTTTGATGTGGAGCAGGTCTTGTGGCCCGCTCCACAACTTTTTATTTTTAGCAAATACTGTTAGTGCGTGGTATAATTCTGGGCTAGTAACTTTTTAGGAAGAATATTTAAGTTTTTTTTGATTGTTTTACTCGCTCTTATTTGAGAAGCTCGGCAAAATTAGCAGTTTGTTAATCGCGATCGCGCGGGTGAATCGTAATTGCGATCGCTGTGAATGTGCCGTGACAAGAAGTATCGAGTTTGAGGGCATCTCAGATGAGAACGAAGTGCCGTACAACCTGCGGGCGATCGCAGGATCGAGCAACAACCCACCCGCGCGATCGCTTCCGCAAAACGCACACCAAGAAGTAAAATAATTGGAGGATTGCAGCAGGCGAAAAAGTGAAAGTTTTAAGTGTCAACAAACACGGCGAGGCTCCGCAAGATTTCACTCTCGCACGAGGCTCCCCGATTGGCAACAAACTTGACTTTATCATCGTCATACCTGCAATTTTTTGAGTAATTCCCAAACAAAAAAGCTGAGGTTATAGTTAGGAAAAAACACAGGTACGGTGCTTTTTTAGAAACATGAATATTTGCAACTCTGAAAAGCCGATATGAGAGCTTTTCGCTACAATCTGAGTGATTTTTCCGCAGTCAATTTCATTCAAAAGAAAGAGACGATCGCTCTTTGGTTTGGGACTAGCTGCAACAGCAAAGTGAATGTTATGACTTGACTATCAAAATGGGAAATTTACGTTTTAGATCTTCAGCAAATCAGTACAGATGGATTGCCCTAGGCAGTTTTGCTGTAATTATGGGTATTTCAGGGGCATTAGCCTACCGCCTAGCTCCGCTGCCGGGATTCCTGGCTCAAGGCACTCTGGCTTCTAATAATCCGCCAGTAAAATTTTCGAGCACGGGCGCGACAATTCTCAAGCAGGGAGAGCAACTGACTCCCGATGTTCTGCTGGCAGATAATGTTGTCAAAGCAGTCGCAGATGCAGTTAAGCTGTCGCCTCAGCAAGTTCGACAAAATGCTAGCGTCAAGATTTCTAAGCCGGAAGAACCTCTACAGATTGCTGTTGGGTATCGCTCGCTCGATCGGGATCAAGCAGTGCAAACGGCGGATATGTTGATGAAAGGCATGGTTGAAAAAAGCCGCCTGATTAACAGATATCGGTGGCAATCAGTCAATCAGTCGCTCAACCAACGCTTGGCAAAAGTCACTCAAGACCTCAAACAAGCTCAACAACAACTCGACCAATACGAAAGAGAGCGCGCTCGCCTGTTGCAGCAAATGAAGCTTCAGCAAGACTTTTACAACAAAACTCAGCTCGCGATGGCGGATACGCAAGCGTCGGAAAAAGAAATGGTGAGCAGTTTGGCTGCCGCGACAGCGCCGCAAATTGTGGCCACACCCACGAGCGATCCGACTGTGCCTCTGATTTTGGGAGTTGGCCTGCTGTTGGCCATTTTGGTAAGTCGCGGTTTGATTCCTTCGGTGGCGGATTGGCAGCACAAAACAGCTTTTCAGCGAGAAGAGAGCGAAAGGCTCCAAAGTGCTTTGTACCGACTGATCAAAGAAAACCGCGGCGAAATCACTTTGGTGCGGTTTGCGATGGAGACGCGGCTGTCGCCGGATGTCGCCCAGCGTTTTTTGAACGAACAAGCTGAAATCTTTAATGCCAATTGCGAAATTAAAGACGACGGCAGTATCTTGTATCACTTCCACATTTAAAAGGTGGCAGGCGCGCTCGCTCCACAGAAAACCCAGAGCCGATCGGGCATTCACTGCTCGATCGGTTTGCTTTTTGGGTAATTAGTTAAAAAATCTTTAAGATATGTAATTTGGGTGTTCCGCTTGCTTCCCTGTATGTATAATGAAAAAAATACGTAAATATACGGTTGCTTTTTACTTGAGTTACCTATAAATGCATAGTTTCTCGTTAAATATTTTTTAGGGAGTAACTCAGCTCAGTATAAATGCTGTAGTCTAAAGCTATAAGTTGTTCGGGGTGTTACATAGTTTCACAGAAGAAATTAGCTCGGGCCAGAGCCTGGAATCAAACTCCCAGCCTGAAATCGTACTTTTTACATTTAACTTTTGCAATCACCAATTGAGGCTAAACCTATGATATTTGGAATAATTGGCTCTTCTTTCGTAGCTTACTTTTTGTTGATGTCGATCGCCAATTACGGCGACACTGGAATGTAGACTAGACCCAGCCGGCAAACAAGCAGTTTGACAAATTCGGTAAAGTATTTGACCCAGCCGTGTCTGTCGTGTCCGCAATTTGCAGGAAAATGAATGGATGAAGGAGTCGTTAAGTACCGCTGTGACTGGAAAGAGGCAGACCCTGTAGCTGCCGGGGACATAGCAGATTTGATGGACTGGCGCGATCGACTCCACTCTTGGGGACTAATTGCCGTCTACGAAAATGGCATCGGGTTTGGGAACGTCAGCGTCAGGATTGGCAATTCTTGCCAGTTCGTGATTTCCGGCACCCAGACAGCACACTTGCCGCAGCTAGGGCCAGAATCCTACTGTACTGTTACTGAATTTAACTTAGAACAAAATTTCCTCTGCTGCCGGGGCCCGGTACCAGCTTCGTCGGAGTCCCTGACTCACGCAGCACTTTACCTTCATGCTGGCGATGTGGGGGCGATTATTCACATCCACAATCCTCAACTCTGGCAACAACTGCTGTTTAAAATTCCTACTACTAGAAAAGAAATACCTTACGGCACTCCTCAAATGGCCTTAGAAATGTTTAGACTTTTTGAGGAGGAGAATCTCGCCGATCGCAAAATTCTGGCGATGGCCGGTCACGAGGACGGAATTATCTGTTTTGGAAGCACTTTGGACGAAGCTGGGAAAGTGCTCTCGACTGCGATCGGTTAGACCAGATCTGCGTTAAACTAAGCTTTACCCTTGGCTGATGCTCGATCGCTCCAACGCGCCGACACAGCTTAAAAACTTTGACAGTGCCTCTTGCCTCTTCGGTAAGAGAAAGATATTTTTAAAGAGAAACACACTACTATTCATAACAAAAGCTGAGAGTCATCGTGAATCTAACTAAACTTGTAAGCTCAAAAGAACTGCAATCAGAGGTATCTCGTCTCACCGAAGAGCTGCAAATGCGCGACCAATTGGTGCAGCAGTTGTCTCAAGAACTTTTCAGACTGGTGAAGGGAAATACGAGTTTTGTTCCTGCGCCGGAAGTTTCCGATCGCCACCAAGCTCAAATGCAGGCGATGCGCGAACAACTGCAAGCTGTCGAAGAACAGGTGGGTTTTTATCAAGAACAAATTGCCGATCGGGATGCTGAGGTTTACCAACTGCGGCAGTCAGTGCAAGAATTGACCGATCGCTCTCGGATGCTCGAACAAGTTGTTCAGGAATTGCCAGGGGTTTACCGCCAGAAGTTTGCCGAACGGATCGAGCCGATTAAGGAAAAGCTGGATCAACTGCAAAAGGAAAACCGCCAATTGCATACAGAGTTGCAAAGCGTGACTTACCGTCTGGCGGTTCGCAATCGCAAGGCTAAGGGCTTGGATCTGCCTAGTGTCGATCCTGATGACGATCGCGGGATTCAAATGCCGAGCTTTGGCAATGTCTGAGGTTTTGATTGTGACGGGTGACGGGCAAAAAGTAGCAGCAAGTCTCCTTGAGGCGATCGCTCGATCTCATCCTTTAACCGAAGTCAATATCTGTGGAATTTCTGCACTCAATTCAGGAGCGATCGCCTCCGCTGGGGCGATCGTTTGTCCTATGACGCTGGATGTGCCGTCCCATCTGGTTTTTCCGGGTCAAGATGTGTTTAAATTTTGCCGCAATGTTGCGGTGGCGCGCGATCGAGTGGCTGAGGAACTGCTTTTTCCCGTCGGCGAGGGCAGTTTTTGGCTCCCTGTGGTGCACACAGCAAAGGGGCCGCTTTATGCTGAGGCGATCGCCGCAGAATCCGATAAATTGTCGGGCGAGTTGAGTTACCGTCAACCGCTGCATTTGTCGGATGTTTGGCGGCAGCAGTTGTACCAGTTGGCTTACCGTTTGTTGGTGGATATTTTAAATGCGCCTCCGGCGACTTATTTGATGCAGTTTGGGTTTGTAGGGGAGAAGATTTTGTTTGATCGACTTTGGCCTTTTCCGGCTGCACCTGCGATCGCCTCTGTCGGCCTTCAAGTGCCAGATTTATTTATTTGTCACTGGAATTGCTTGAAAAATCAGCCGATTTATGATATACAAATTACTTCTTGATGTTCCTAATGAGGACTTTAGTCCAATGGCACTGCTCAAGTCTTAATTAGGGCTTGCTGAAAAAGTCAGAAAACAGCATTTAGAAAGGTGATTGAATTTGCGATCGCCTTAAAACAATAGATTTTGCTCATTTTTTTTTGATAAAATATAACTTTTGCTAATTATCCGAGACTCAAAACCTGAAAAAAGGTTTGTGTTGTGAAATAGACATAAAAAAAGCCAAAAAGCCGGCCGTACCCAGGCGGAAATATTCATCACCAGAAAAATTATGGCGATGGTTGTTTCAGAAGTATTAGAAAATTTAGCCATGACTCTACCAAGGCTAAATCTTCTTTTACCTGCTCCAAATTTTTCCTCAATCAAGTTACGAATTCTTTCGTCAGACTTAGCTTGCTTCTTCTTTGACTCGCTGATATTTTTAGGGGTATTTCTAGAGGAACGCCACTCATCCTAATCCCGATTTCTTTGCACCAAGCTCGATTTGACTGCGTTCGATATATGCGATATACATGAATTGATTCGGGATAGTAAGCTGTTGCTCATATAGATTGTCTATAGCGATTGAGGGGGAGAGAGGGAGAGGATTTGACTATTTTTGATTGTCATCAAAATATACAATTCTTCGCAATCATATCGAGGGAATTTGTAACTATTTTTTGAACCAAACAACGAGTGGTTTTAGGTCAGGAATCAACAATCGTCTCAAAGTGATTAAGCTTCAAGCCTATGGATTTGTTAATTTTGACAATTTTCGAGTTCGACTATTAGCTGGCTTTTCTAATTAGTTTTTATGAGCGCCGCAAACCCAGAAGACCCCAAAAATTAATTTTTATTCACAATAATCAGGGATTTAAAAGCAATTTTTACTGAATATAATGATTTAATTGTACGGTCGATCGCACTTTTAGACACTTCAAGTCGATCGCGCGATCGCCCTCCACAACCAGCAAGTGCCTCAGATCACAAAGCCCGCAGATCGCCCTCACCCCCAACAAACGTAAAATTATGTCAAATTAAGTAAAGAGTTATAAAATAACTATTGGCAGACCTGCAGACAGTTATGACCGCAAAACTAAGAGCTACAGACAAAAAAAAATGGACACAGACTTGCAGCAGTTGAGCGCAGACCAAGAACTGATTCTCAACCAAGTAGACAATGCCATCGCTCTGTTCGACTCGTCTGAGTGCTTAGTTTTGTTTAACAAAAAATTGGCAGACACTTGGGAACTGTCCCCAGAATGGCTGGCCACAAAGCCCAAGTGCGAGTTGCTATTTGCCGAAATTGTCGATCGCGGTTACTTGTCGCTTCAGCAGTGGGAACAGTTTCAGGAAGCACTGAAAACATCTCAGGATCAAAATTTATCATTTTATTTCGAGCAATCCAACGGCATTTGTTTGGAAGTCTTCGCCACAATTACCAACAGCGGCGGGAGACTGTTTACCTTTCGAGACGTTACGGTATACCGAACATCCCAAGCTAGCTTGAACGCAGAAGTCAGGCGGCTGACATTTCTTTTAGGTTTAACCGAACGCCTGCAAAACTCTCACAGTTTGCAAGAAATAGGTAGGTTTGCCCTTAGCTATTTGGTAGAGGCGACGAATGCTGCTTTCGGAGATGTCAAAGTAATTAGCGGTTCGGGAAATGACAGACAAGCGGCGGCAATTTCCAACCAAGTTTCTGGTCAATTTTTGGCTAGTTACGGGGAACCAGTCGCCGCCGGAATGCAAGAATTGCTCGACAAAGGCATTCCCTACGGCATCGGTTTGCTGTGGAAAGTGGTGGAAACCGGTCAACCTTTGTTGATCGATGACTATGCCCAACATCCCAATGCTGTGCCACAATTTCGACATCCGGGAATCGGACAATTGGGGATTTTTCCGATCGCCTCTACCGACGGCACCATCATCGGAGTGTTGACGCTGGAGTCCCGCAACGTCAAAAAATTGCAAGCCTCCCTCCACCAAGAAGTGCTCACAGCGGCTTGTCGGACGCTGGGTACGGCTATCGAGCGGGCTCAGACACAAGAAAACCTCCGCCAAGTTAACGAACAATTAGAGTATTCTTCTCAATTGAAATCTGAGTTTTTAGCTTCGATGTCCCACGAATTGCGGACGCCTCTCAACAGCATTCTCGGATTTTCTGACTTGCTGCTGCGCCAAACAGCCGGACAGTTGAGCACTCGACAAATCAACTATGTAGAACTGATCGAAAAAAGCGGCCAGCACTTGTTGCAACTAATCAACGATATTCTGGATCTTTCTAAAATTGAAGCGGGGAAAGTAGAACTAAATTTGCTGCCAGTGCGCGTTCACGAACTCGCTACAGATTGTCTAAAAATGATTCAGCCGAGGGCAGACAAAAAGCGGATTGCTTTGTCTTCAGAACTAGATTACCGCATTAATAAAGTTTTGATAGACGAACGACGAGTGCGACAAATTGTGATTAATTTACTTTCCAATGCCATCAAATTTACACCGGAACAAGGACAAGTTAAACTCAGCGGGCGTTTGGCCTACGGCAGCGAAATCAAAGGCGATTATCGACCGGATTGTTCTCCTGTAAATGACAGCACTCCTTATTTTTGTTTGGAAGTGAAAGACTCCGGCATTGGCATTCCTCAAGACCGTTGGAACTTGCTATTTCGCCCTTTTCAACAGGTAGATTCTTCCCTGACTAGGCGGCACGAAGGCACCGGTTTGGGTTTGGCTTTGACTAAGCGTTTGGCGGAACTGCACGGAGGGACTGTTTCTTTTCAATCTGTTTGCGATGTCGGCAGTGTGTTCCGCGTTTGGCTGCCTTTGACGGAGATGCGTCAAGAGTCGGGAAGCTTTGCTGCTTGTGCTTTGGATTCTAAGTTAATCCCTGCTTCTACGATCGCTTTGCCAATTGGTAGCAAGCGGATTTTGGTTGTGGAAGACCAGCCTTTTAACCAAATGTTAATTTCGGAGGTGATGGAATTGGAGGGCTACGGGGTAGAGATTATCGCGGATGGGAAGGCGATGGTCGATCGAATTTTGGCCGCTTCTACTGCGCCGGAGTTACTGCCGGATTTGATTTTGATGGACATTCAATTGCCGGATGTTGACGGCTTTGAGTTGATGCGGCGAGTTAAGGCAGATCCTGTATGGGACTCGGTACCGATGATTGCGGTGACGGCGATGGCGATGGCTGGCGATCGCGATCGATGTTTTGAAGCTGGCGCTTCTGGTTATTTGAGCAAGCCGCTGGATCTTAATTTGGCGATCGCGACTATCCGTTCTTTTCTCTCTTAAAAAGCATTTACGCACCGGTGGTCAGAAACCGGGTTTTTTGCGAAAATACGCGCGTTGTAGCGCACAAATCGGGTAAAAAACCCGGTTTCTTTGGCAGAGTGCATAATACCAAGTTCGGCGTTTTTTTGTCATTTTGAGCGCAGCAACGCAATCGAAATATCTGTTTTTCACAGTGTTTTGCCTTGGATTCACTGCCACCAAGGTGTAATTTATTACATTTGATCGTGCGAAAGGCTAAACTCAATAGTAGAGAAATTTTAAATTGAATGTAAAATCAATTTATCTGAACCGAACTCAACTATTTCGGCGATCGAGCGGGGGCATCTTTTTTCAGGAACCAGAGGAAAAGGTCAAGAATACAACACAATCTGTTCTGGACGCTATTAAACTAAAAAAATTGGGTTTTTTACCCGATTAAAAATCTGGATGCAGTATTATCGAAAAAAATCCGATTTCTAGGCGATCGTCCGTCAATCCTTGCTAAATACCTCAATTTTTCGTCCTTGCCGGTCGGTGACAAACTTTACCTATCAGATTCCATGTCAAACAAGTCGCCCTGCATCATGTTGGTTGATGACGAGCCAGATAATCTGACTTTACTCCAAGAGTTATTGCAAGTCGAAGGATACACCACAGTATCAGCGCTATCTGGCGATGAAGCGCTCTCCCTCGCCCGCACATTTCGACCAGATTTAATTTTACTTGATATTATGATGCCGGATATGGACGGTTTTGATGTCTGCGACATCCTGCGTAAGGATACGGCTTTACAAACTGTACCGGTGATTTTTTTGACTGCCCTCAGTGACGACACCTCTCGCCTCAAAGGGTTAGAAAGGATGGCAGATGATTATTTAACAAAGCCTTTTAACAGTTGCTTGCTGCTGGCAAAAATTAAAAATATTTTGCAGTTGAGCCAAATGCGATCGCAAGTTGTAACTTCCCAATTCAACCAGCAAGTCACAGAAAAAAGCCAGCGCCAAATCGCCGCAGCTTGGGAGGCCAGCGAATATATTGCTGAAAAATTTCAGCTATTTGTACCGGAGCAGATTCTCACACGAATTGCCCCAAAAGGCATAGAATCGATTCAATTGGGAAATGTCACAGAAGAAGAGCTGACTATTCTATTTTGCGACATTCGCGGGTTTACGACGATCGCAGAATCTCAACCAGCACACGAAACCTTTGAATGGTTGAACGCTTTTTTTACTAAAATGAACGATTGCATCACGTCCCACGGCGGGTTTATTGACAAATACCTAGGCGATGCCATCATGGCAGTATTCGATCTGCCGACTTCTCACGCTATAAATGCGATCGAAGCCGCAGTAGCCATGCAAGAAAGTTTGCAGGAATTTAATGCCGATCGCCATAAATACAATTTAGAATATCCCGTCAACATCGGTACAGGAATTAACACCGGGATCGGCATGATCGGCACCTTGGGTTCCGATCGCCGGATGGACTCTACAGTCATCGGCGATGTAGTAAATACAGCTTCTCGCTTAGAAAATTTAACTAAAATATATGGCTGCCAAATTATTGTTAGCGAAAATGCGATCGTTCATGCCAGAGAATTTCTAAATAACATAAGTCCGAATTCAAACTCAAAAGAAAGTCTATTATTAAAGTGTGACTTGGAAGCAAAAATAGGGGAGAGTATGATTTCAAATTCTCACGCGACAGCAGCCGACAGCCATTCAGCCAGCAACAATTATTACTATCGGTGGATCGATAGAGTAACCCCACGTGGCAAGCAGCAAGCTATTGAAATCTACGAAATCTGGCCCGCATCCAGTCCAGACTCCCAGGCCAAGCAGCTTACCCAGGCTTTATTTGACAAAGGAATTCAAGGATGGCAAGCCAAAAAATTTGTCGCCGCCCTAGGATATTTTCAGCAACTAATCGAACAAAACCCTGCAGATACAGTCGTCAGTTTTTATATAGATAAATGCCGGGAAAAACTAGGTCTTATACCTGCCAATAGCAGCTCAGAAATGAACTAAATAAAACCGTTCCTAGTAAGGACTTCAGTCCTCATATTTAACAATAATGACTAAGTTCCTTACTGCGAGCCGATAAAGATTTTCTAACTTAAACCCACATCAAACCGCTGTCAAAACTTGCTCCCTCAACTTCCCAATCAACTCATTAACTCCCCCAGAATTCAAACGGTAACTCAAAGGATGACCGATCAAATAAGCCGAACTTTCAAACAAAACATCAATCTCCACCAAACCATTTTCCCGCAAAGTTTTCCCAGTCGAAACCAAATCCACAATAGCCTCCGACATACCCGTAATCGGCCCCAACTCCACAGAACCGTAAAGCGGCACAATTTCCATCGGCAAATTCAAATTGTGAAAATATTCCCTCGCACAGTTGACGAACTTAGAAGCAACTCTACCGTGAGGTGGCAAATCCACACTTCGCCGATAGGAACTAGATTCCTTCACCGCCACCGACAGCCGGCACTTGCCAAATTGTAAATCAATTAAATTAGCAACTTTGGGTTTTTTTTCCCGCAAAACATCATAACCGGCAATCCCCAAATCAGCTTGACCGTATTCCACATAAACAGGCACGTCGTGCGTCCTGACTAGCAAAGCTTTTGCTGTTCCGGTGGGGTCATAAATTTGAAGTTGTCGGTTAGAGGAATCTAGAAAAGCGCTGAAGTCTAATCCAACCGATTTAAACAGCCGAATACTATCTCCTAACAATCCGCCTTTGGGAAGTGCAACAGTAATCATGTCAATTTTTAAAGTGTAAATTGCTCAATTTGGGAAGGGGCGATCGCGGCACAAGCAGAAACAGCTTTTGCCAAACTCAGAATAACACATATAGTTCACAGTTAACAATAAATTTACGCTATTGCTCGATCCTTTGTTTTGGTATATATTATATTTAGTAAGTTTTTATAGACTCACTTTTTTAAAGGGCGGTCAGTATGGAAAATAATCAAGAGTTTGACAGTCAAGAATTTGACGAAGAATTTCACAGTGTAGACCCGGATTCCCTGAAAGTTACAGTAGATGAAATTCTCTCAGGCGGGGGTCTAGAGGCAGAGGAAATGGATTATACAGTAGCCGTACCTACCGCTAACCACCCCAGAATCCCCAGGCTCAGAGGTTTCTCATCTCAGTTGAAATTAAGCGTGTTCGATGACACCACCCGATCGAAGTTTGCCGAAAAACGCGGAACGCTGGGAGGTTGTTAATGTAAGATGCTTGCAGAGGCTGTTGCACAGAACTGGACTATCCTTTGTGTATTCAACTCTAAAACTGGAAATTGAACGGGCGATCGCAAATAACTCACAGCTAAACTATGACCGAATTGACTCTTGTTATTGGCAACAAAAATTATTCCTCTTGGTCGCTGCGTGCTTGGCTGGTGATGAAACAAGCTGGACTGGAATTTACGGAAGTGAGAATCCCCCTAGACGGGCCGACAAGCCACGCGGAAATTCGGCGCTATTCTCCCTCGGGAAAAGTGCCTGTTTTAATCGACGGCGACTTGAAAGTGTGGGAATCTTTAGCAATTTGCGAGTATGTTGCCGATCGCTACGCGCATCATTTGTGGCCTGCAGATATCGCCCAAAGGGCGATCGCCCGTTCCATCTGCGCCGAAATGCACGCGGGGTTCCAAAATCTGCGCCAAAATATGCCGATGGACTGTCGCAACCGCTATCCCGGAGAAGGAATGACTCCCAGTGTTGAAGCAGAGATCTACCGCATCTTTACCATGTGGCACGAATGCCGTCAAAAATTCGGAACAGGTGGCCCTATGTTGTTCGGAAAATTTACAATTGTTGACGCTATGTTTGCTCCCATCGTCCTGCGTTTTGTCACCTACGGAGTCAAATTCAATGCAGAGGGAAAAGCTTATGCTGATGCGATTTTAGCAATTCCTGCAATCCAGGAATGGCTAGCAGCAGCTTACAGCGAATCAGAAAATATTCCACATTTTAAAATATAGCAAAATCAGTTTGCTTAACCTAAGCATTCCTAAACTTAACCTCACGGCAGACAAAGCAACCGCAGGGGGGAAATCCCTACAAAACCTACTTATCTGCAAGCTTCCTGTAATTCATGCTTAAATCTAACATCTAAAACTTGTTTTGAGCTAAGTCGAAAAAACTAAAATGTAAAATCAAGATGCGGATTCTTTTAGTTGATGATGAAGTTGAGTTGACTGACCCTTTGAGTCGAGTTTTAAGCCGCGAAGGTTATACAGTTGATGTGGCAATTGACGGCGCGACAGGCAGCAATTTAGCAATGCAGAAATCTTACGATTTGCTAATCTTAGATTGGATGCTGCCCCGACAAACCGGACTGGCAATTTGTCAGCAATTGCGATCGCAAGGACGGAATACACCAGTGCTATTTCTCACCGCCAAAGATACCCTAGACGATCGCGTCAAAGGACTCGATGCCGGCGCAGACGACTATATAGTTAAACCCTTTGAACTGCGAGAACTGCTAGCCAGAGTCCGCGCCTTGCTGCGACGCCCCCCTACTTTTGATGCCGAGGTGGCTGTCGGGCGGCTGCAAGTTGCAGACTTACAGCTAGACTACGACAATCAAATTGCTTATCGGGGCGATCGGACAATTGACCTATCAGAAAAAGAATGTCAGTTATTAGAATACTTAATGCGCCATCCCGGTCAATTGCTAACACACGAACAAATCCACCAATACTTGTGGAGTGAAACAGAAAAACCCAGCAGCAACGTATTAGCCGCTCAAATTCGCCTGCTGCGACGTAAAATAGAAGCCCCAGGCGAATCCACCCTAATTAACACAGTCTACGGTAGAGGCTATCGCTTTGGAGAAGGCAGTTAATAATAATTGCCCAAAAAATCTCGTAGATGCAAGCGGCGGTTGAAACTCCGCAAGAATCCAACTATCCTCAGCCTCCGCAGACACAAGAAAACAACCTAAATTTAACCGTCAGTCTTCAACCGCTAATAAAAACCTAGGTAAACCTGGGTAAGCTCTGCGGTATAAGCTTTAAACATTCTTTCTTAGCGCTTATGCTTCCCCGATGTCGAGGTTGACCAAGAAACTCCAGTTAGAAACGCTATAATAATCACAACGACGTGATATTGTAGCGGAACGTTTGATATTTTTATTTAGTTGGTTCCACTCGCTCCAAACGTGCTTTTCTGAATTCACTTCAGAATAGGCGGTTAAGGAGCGAGGTATTTTTTCACTTAATTTCATAGCCCTGCGAGCAATTACCAGTGCAGCCGATTCGTCACTAGCTAAGCCATACATTCTTAAATATTTCACCAAGCCGATAATACTTGAATATGCCGGATTGACTGTAATCAACTCAATTCCGCGATTCGACAGAATAGAATTGAGTTGCTTGTAGAACTCGCTGTATGCCCAACCCGACAACATCCGAGCATATTTTCTGCCTTTCTCTCCTAAAGATTCCTTTTTTACGGAGAAATCAAGTTCTTCACAAACTACGGGACATTCAAATTCCGCAGCCTTTGCTGCTAGTTGCAGGCAAGCATTAACGAGCTGAGCCTGCTGCTTGCCATTCGACAAACCCATTTGCAATGGAATCTGTCCTTTGGCTTTGAGATTCCCTTCAGGATCAACATAAACCCACCCAATAGAGCCAGGATTCATATCGATACCAATACAACCGTACATCCTATTTCTAGAAACTTGATTCACGGGAGCTGGGGTAAACTGCACGGCAATAACCCACTTCCCATTCTTGCGGTAGAAGTGCCAAGTTTTAGCCCCGCATTCTGGCAATCTATTTATGTTGCGATTGAAATCACCAACCTCGGAAGATACAGTCTTTCCGAATCGTGACTCTAAACATTTGGGAACTCTAAACGTTATTTTGTTTCTATTCCACTGAGAGACTTGATTTCCCAAAGATTCGTCCTTAGAGCCGACAACGAAGATATCGCTGTGAGGGACGAAGACTTTGATTGGCTTAAGTCTTAAGTGTTCGAGTCTGTTGGTCAACAAAATCAGTCTACGCTTTTTATTGTGTATTTGAAGGCGTAAGTTCTGCCAATTAGTAGATTTGTGTTGGAGCGAACAAGCTATAGGAAAATTGCATCCCGTCTTTGAACTCTGCCATTTTTTCTTAGCATAAAACTTACGAGCTAATAACAGTTTACGCTCAGCCTTTTTAATCCACGCACCAATAGACCTAATCTTTCCTTCAAGAGTTTTTACGTGTAAAATTCTATGCTCTTTAGCACCGTCTACACGACCTTTGGCAGCGCTGATTACGCCATTTGCGTGGCGCTTATTGATGCCGTAGGTTTGCTGTAGGTGCGTGTTCCAGTCAGATTTCTTAAAGTCTGTATTCAATAGTAAGTGGTTGACTGTTTCAATGCTTGCAGCCCTAAAAATTGGGGAGTAAGCTTCTAGAAACATCTCGAAATCTGTAAATCCTAGTTCGTTGAGTTCATCTGCTGGCGTGGGCAGGCCTTTGCAGTACGTTATGGTAGCCATTGATTCGACCTCTCAATGTGGTTGTATCTTAGTATATTAATAGCTTCGCGCAGGATTTGCAAGCTTTTTAAAGAGTTTCTTTTACTTTTGGAACGTCGCTGGCGGAGTCTTCTCCATCATGTTGCGATTTTTCGATCGAAATCACCAACGCCAATTAACTTGGGTAGTCAACTTGCTGAGAATTTAGCAACTAAAATCTAGGTAAATCTAGGTAAATTGTCAACTGCCGTTAACCCCTTCCTGTCGAGTGCAAGTCTCGCGTAGAAGCCGTTTCAACCGCCCCCTGTTCTTGACAAACCAAAGTAATTACTGACACCTCCGGCCGACAAAATAGCCTCCCTGGCGCATAAGTTCCCAAACCGCGATTCACGTACAGCAAATTACTCCCAACCCGATGCAAACCGCTAGCCCATTCCCAGTGACTAACTACTCTATCGCAAGCCGACAGAAGAGGAATCCACTTTCGGATTGGTTCAGGAATCAAATAGCCAATTTTTCTCACCCAAGCATACAAAGGCCCGATACCGGGAATCACAATTTGACCGCCGTGAGTGTGCCCGGAAAACTGCAAATCAATCCGCCACTTTTGGAGCTTTTCAGCAGTATCAGGATTGTGAGACAATACAATCCGAGAAATCCCCGGATTTATTGATGTCATTACAGATTCAGGCTTAAAATCGCCAGACCAAAAATCTGCCAACCCAACTAAAGCCAACTCAGCCCCCAAAGGATAAATGGCTTCGTTGTATAACACCCGAATACCTGCGTTATTCAAAGCATTAGCAACCTCAATTTTTGCCCCCGGCCAATAGTGGTCGTGATTCCCCAAAACCGCGTAAATTCCCATCCGACTTTGCAACTTTTTCAATCGCTGCACTAAGTCGTGAATAGGTGCCGGATCGAAGGTAATAAAATCCCCCGTTAAAAAAATCAAATCTGGTTCGGCTTCATTAGCCGCCGCAATCGCCTCTTCTAGCAACCATTCCGACAGCCGCACCCCGTCGTAGTGAAAGTCAGTAAGCTGTACAATTTTAGTACCCGATAGATTTGCTGGAAAATTTGCGATCGGTATTGTTAAACAGTCTACCTGCAGTTTCCCAGTGAATAACCTGTGCATAAATCTAACGTTTATTGACAGAGCGCAACCTCTAGTTTAGCAAATAAACAGGCAAGACTGCAAAAGTAGATATTATTCCTTCTTTCTTTTGCCATCTGACTAATAACTACTAAGTGCTGAATACTAGCTAATGATATCAATTTAAGTTGCCCTCATACCGGAATTGTTGACTGTTGACTGTTGACTGTTGACTGTTGACTGTTGATTCGGGGTCTAAAAACTGAATGGTTGAGTATTAACTGTTGACTCAATTTCATTATTCCAATGCCACCGGAAACGATATGACTGAGCGGCAAGGTGCAACCTAAGCACGATATTAATAACTAAAGTCCTCACTACCAACATTTTTTATTGCGATTAATTGACCGGACATCATTTTAGGCGATCGGCTACGCGGGAGAAAAAAAACTATATAATGGCGGTTAAGCTGTTGCGGCATTTATATTGAATGTCAAAAAAATATAACTTTTGTGGGGGTGTCCCGCCCGCCCTGAATATGCAATGTTTATTTGCGCGATAGCTTACTGGTGCGGCGGGTGGGTTGGGCGATCGTCCATTTGGCTGCAATTACGCTCATGGCGATGTTTTTTGATTGCTTTTTAATTTTTTATTGTAGCTGATTTTTGATTTTAGGCGATCGGCGATTGAAATTGTTTCTTGTCAAACGAAGTTTTAGCAGAGGGGGACTGAAGAATCAACCCGATATTAAAGCAGGATTTGCTATGATATCGAATGTAGCTTAAATGCCTCTTTGTATCCCATTAATCCATCGATTTGCATCTGGCCGATAAATCTCCTCTCAAGCTTTCACCATAGATTAAGTATAGCTTTTCTCATAAAGATGAGTTACGATTGGGTAAAAGTTAATCAGGAAAAAAAGAATTGCTCGCCTCGCACCTCTTTTAACTCAAAAGCTTCATAGTCCCTGCGATTGCTTTCTTGAATCGCAATGACATCCTTTGCTCAGTGAACCGTATTGAGATATAATGTAGTTTGAACACAACACCAATCATTGTCCTATGAAAACCATAGACAAAAGTCAATTAACAGCTCAATTACTAGAATTTTTGCGACTTGTCGAGATTGAAGGCGAAGAAATTTTAGTGATGGATGGGACTAAACCACTTGTGATAATTTCTCAGTATGAAAAGTCTCTTTCAACTGAAGAATTATTTAAGGATATGCGGGGGAAAGTAAAATATTTTGAAGATTTAACTACGCCAACAACTGAAGAATGGCAGGAAGTATGACAGTTGTCCTTGACACCTGCGCTCTCATCTGGTGGAGTTTAGATCCAGAGAAACTTTCTCAATCGGCAAAAGATGCTTGTCAGCAGATGGAACAAGAAAAAAATGGTTTAGTTCCATCAACGGCCATCTGGGAAATAGCTATCAAGATCAAAAATCATAAGTTAGATTTAGGAGTAAGTATTGATGACTATATCGCTACTTTAAAAAAGTCTAATGTTATTCGGATCGTTCCAATTGATGAGGACATTTGGCTAGAAAGTGTCAAATTAGAATGGGAACACCGAGATCCAGCAGATAGAGTGGTTGTAGCAGTTGCCAAAAGAAGTCAAGCTGCTATTATTACAGCCGATCAAAAAATAGCTAGTTTCTACTCTTTAGTAATTTGGTAAATCGAATGTGCCAGGTATCGGAAACGTAGAACAGGCGCGGTTTCGTGGTTAAAGCCTCTGTTATAAATCTTCACGAAACTCTGTAACCCTTAGATGTTACAGTCTACAAGTCTCGACGCGAGAGAAGAGAACGCCCCACAACAAGCCTTCCACCAACCACCCCATCAGTTAACTTTCCCTTCACACACGGGAGGTGTCCTATAGGTGCTTTGGTGTTGAATTTTAGATCATTATAGTGCAACCATGTACTATTATTCACACGCCAACCTACCCGATCGCCAAAAGCTGCCCAAATTTTCCGATCATATTCTCTGCTTCCCCCCAGACTTTCATAGATGCGTTTCTGCACCGAAAAGCCGAAACGTCCGTTACTGTATTTTACCCAAAGTTGGTCAATAGTTCGTAAGTCTTCACAGGGGAATCGATCGATATCTTCACCCCTCAGCCAGCCATCCTTTGTTCTCCCCGCTACTTCCAGCATTTTTCTTGCCGTTTCCCCATCCGCCTCTTGCCATTTTCCGCTAGCCAACAGCCGATCGAGTTGACGATAATCAACTCCTTTTGCTGAAATCAATTTTACAGGTTGGGGCGCTGGCTGCGGGCTAGGAATCGTTGGTGAAACACCCCCTCTTTGCCCCCGATTGCCGGGGGATTGGGGAAGCATAGCCAACCATTTTTGAACCGACTGAGGGCGCTTTGTCTCATTCATTTCCATCCCTTTCATAATTGCCCGATGCACCGCATCGCTAATATTAGGATTAATCTGAAACGGTGGCTTTAAAGGATGATTTAAAGCTCTCATAAATGCAGGAGTTGGTTGTGTTTTCGTTAGCAAATAGTATAGCGTTGCTGCCAGAGCATAAACATCTGTGTACTCAGCAAATCTGCCCATTTCCCCGTACTGTTCGGGAGGCGCAAAACCATGTGTTAGCCCCAAAGTCATTTGCTGAGTGCGATCTGGAATAAAACCCCGTGCCAAACCAAAGTCAATCAAAACTGCATCAAAATTGTCGCGTACCATAATGTTTTGTGGCTTGATATCCCGATGTAGCAAACCTTTTTCGTGAACTACTATTACCGCTTCTGCCACTTTGCGGATGTAGTTTAAAGCTTCGCTTTCCCACAGGACACCGCGCTTTTCTACCAAATTCCACAAATCTTTCCCTGCCACATATTCCATCGCAATGCAAGGGAAATCATCGTGAGTGAAGTAGTTGTCTATTTGCACAATATTGGGATGCCTGCACACAGATAGCTTTATCGCCTCATCCCGGAATCTTTCCCGATACCGGGCAAAATTTCGATCGCTCAATAAGTCGTCTTTCAGCGTTTTGATGACAACCCGCCCCCCGTTTGGCGCTTCCTTTGCTAGATAGGTGATGCCAAAGCCACCCTCACCTAACTTGCGTTCAATGATATACCGATCGCCATTTAACCGCTGCCCCGGTGTCCAAACCATTCTCCTCACCGCCAACCAATATTAATTTTTATCTCGGCATAGCCTGTATTTTAACTGTATTTTCTAAGTTGGGTTTAGTTCCACGGGCCCAACTTCAGTTCGCCTTCCCGGTGATGGTTGGCTTTTAGTTCGATCGCCCTTTTCCGACATAATTCGATCGACAAATTCGCCACAATTTCATTAAGAATCCTAAATCCCAAAACCTCTTTGCCCAAACAGGCCCTTTCTGTGCAAACCTAAAAAACAGCAGACACAATTTTATAAACTCTAATTAAAGAACCCTAGCAACCAGTTATGCAAACTCTGCCGAACCCCACTAAAACCCTCACCACCGAACCAACCTTCGACACCACCATCAAGCGCCGCAAAACCCGTCCAGTCCAAGTCGGTAGCGTGACGATCGGCGGAGGCAACCCCGTCGTCGTACAATCGATGATTAACGAAGACACCCTCGACATCGACGGTTCAGTCGCCGGAATTCGGCGCTTGCACGAGATTGGCTGCGAAATCGTCCGCGTCACCGTGCCCAGCATGGCCCACGCCAAAGCATTAGCCGAAATCAAGCAAAAATTGCAAGAAACCTACCAAGCCGTGCCCCTGGTTGCCGATGTCCACCACAACGGCATGAAAATTGCCCTGGAAGTCGCCAAACACGTAGACAAAGTGAGAATCAATCCGGGACTTTACGTGTTCGAGAAGCCGAAAGCCGACAGAAGCGAATACACCGACAGCGAATTCGCGGAAATTGGCGAAAAAATCCGCGAAACCCTGGAACCTCTGGTGATTTCCCTGCGCGACCAAGGCAAAGCTTTGCGAATCGGCGTTAATCACGGTTCCCTCGCCGAACGGATGCTTTTTACCTACGGCGACACGCCCGAAGGGATGGTGGAATCGGCCCTGGAATTCATCAAGATTTGCGAATCCCTCGACTTCCGAAATATCGTAATTTCCCTCAAAGCCTCCCGCGCGCCGGTGATGGTGGCTGCTTACCGCTTGATGGTGCACCGGATGGACGAATTGGGCATGGATTACCCGCTGCATTTGGGCGTCACGGAAGCAGGAGACGGCGAATACGGCCGCATCAAATCCACCGCAGGCCTCGCACCGCTGCTGACTGACGGCATCGGCGACACTATCCGCGTGTCGCTGACAGAGGCCCCAGAAAAGGAGATTCCCGTCTGCTACAGCATTCTGCAAGCCTTGGGACTGCGGAAAACGATGGTTGAGTATGTCGCTTGTCCTTCCTGCGGCCGGACTTTGTTTAATTTAGAGGAAGTCTTGCACAAAGTGAGAGAGGCGACGAAGCATCTCACGGGTTTGGATATAGCAGTAATGGGCTGTATTGTCAATGGGCCTGGAGAAATGGCTGATGCTGACTACGGCTATGTCGGGAAGCAACCGGGTTATATTTCTCTGTACCGCGGCCGGGATGAGATTAAGAAGGTTCCTGAGTCTCAGGGTGTGGCAGAATTGATTGACTTGATTAAATCGGACGATCGCTGGGTTGAACCTGAGTAGGTTTGGGGCCGACACAATGGGATTGGTGTCAACACAGAGACTGCAACTTTTGAAAAATCTCGCTTCTATCTGAGGCCAGATCCCCCCTTAGCTTGCCCCCTACTCCCCCTTAAGAAGAGGGGACAAGAGCGATCGAAGTCCCCCTAGCCCCCTTTAAGAAGAGGGGGGGACAAGAAAGTCTTCTCAAAGTCCCCCTTCTTAAGGGGGATTTAGGGGGAGCGAGACTTGTGCAGCAGATATACAAAGGATTTAGGCATTCGCAAATCAACTTCCTAAACCCGCGTCCGCATTCAGGCGCGGCAGCTTCCGCTTCGGGAATACAACTCGGCAAAGTTGAATAAATATGTATCCAAAATCCGACCAAGCCTTGCCTGTGTTAGATTGGGCGTGATTATTCTGAAATCTTTTGCTCCGGCGTGTCAGACAAATGGTTATAACAAAACGAGGGCTTATTCTAAGTGCTGCAGCAGTTGCACTCACTGCTGTAACTCTTGTCAACACTGGTTGCAGTTCTAAATCTCTGGCTTCTTTTCGGGGAAGTCCTAAAGAATTGGTTGATGAAGTTTGGCAGATTATTGACAAAAGTTATGTTGATGGCACTTTTAACCAGGTTGACTGGAAAGCAGTGCGAAATGATTATTTGAACCGCACTTATACCAGCGACGATGAAGCTTACAAAGCAATTCGGGAAATGCTGAAGAAGCTGGACGATCCTTATACGCGGTTTATGGATCCTCAAGAGTTCAAAAATATGCAGGTGGAAACTTCTGGGGAATTGACAGGAGTTGGGATTCAGTTGACTCAAGATGAGAAAACTAAAAAGTTGGTGGTGATTTCGCCAATCGAGGATACCCCTGCTTTTACCGCCGGTATTCTGGCAAAAGACATCATTACTAAGATTGACGGCAAAACCACTGAAGGTATGGATACGAATCAAGCGGTAACTTTGATTCGCGGCCCGGTAAATAGTAATGTGACTCTGACTATCTTGCGGGACAAAAAGGAAATTGATTTTAAGCTCAAGCGCGCTAAAATTGAAATTCATCCGGTGCGACATTCGGTGCAGAAAAGCCCGATCGGCGAAATCGGCTACATTCGCTTAAATCAGTTTAGTGCGAATGCTGCATCGGAAATGCGATCGGCAATGAAGGATTTGGAACAGAAAAAGGTGACAGGCTATATCCTAGACTTGCGTTCCAATCCGGGCGGGTTGCTGTACGGAAGTATTGAAATTGCTCGGATGTGGCTCAAGGAAGGTACGATCGTCTCGACGGTCGATCGAGTCGGGGAGGCCGACAGACAAACTGCAAACAAGGGAGAGATTACTGACAAACCCTTGGTTGTACTCGTAGACGGAGGTTCAGCCAGTGCTAGCGAGATTCTATCCGGTGCTTTGCAAGACAACAAACGCGCGGTTTTGGTTGGTACAAAGACTTTTGGTAAGGGTTTGGTGCAGTCGGTACGCGGCGTGGGAAATGGTTCGGGTTTGGCGGTGACAATTGCCAAATATTTTACTCCCAACGGCACTGATATCAATCACATGGGAATTAAACCGGATTTTGTGATTGAACTCACCGACGCTCAAAAACAGGAGTTGAGGCGCGATCGCGATAAAATTGCTACGGCGGCAGATCCGCAATACGCGAAGGCTTTAGAAGTTTTGACAAAAGAAGTTACTGGCAAAACAGGGAACGACAAAGCTCAGTTGAAACCCAATTCTGCATCGCCCAAACCGACTACCGCGCAGGCAAAACCGAGTGCAGCACCTTCTAAATCCAAGTAGTTTTTAGTCACCAACAAAAACTCCATCAAAGAAGGACTAAAGTCCTCACTACAAACCTGGTTCGTAGTGAGGACTTTAGTCCTTCAAGTTTATTTATTGCGGTTGACATTTTCCCGCGCGAATTAAACCGATGCGTCGGGCGATCGCATCTTCTGCAGAATCGTAAGGGCCCCACTTGTCTATAATAGTAGGGTCTTGTTCTTCGATTTGGGCGATCGTCTGCGTTGGCGTAGCCCCCGTAGGGGCGGGCTCCGCCAACGGCAAAATCTCACAATTACCGGCCAGACGTTTGACAATATAATATTTTGGTGTTGGTGTCATAGCTAAATTCGTCAGACAAAAGCTGGATACTAACGAAGCAATTCACTGATTGTATCAAATAAAGATCCGCTTTCAACCGGGCAATTAATAAGAATTAAAAAAAACTAACACTTTCGGAAGATGCCAGAAAAATTATCTATTATCAAAATACAAGCATTTGTCTGAACAGTGCATCCAAATATTTCCGAAATACAAAAACCTACTCATCTATACAAAAAAACAATGCAATTTGTCCCCAAAACAATCTCCGAAAATCAACCAGAAATCATCCCAATTAAAGAATCCCCGCCGCCAGAACTTGTGACTTTCGATGTCAGCGGGATGAAATGTGCCGGCTGCGCCAAAGCAGTTGAACGCCAACTCATGCAGCATTCAGGTGTAATTTCAGCTTGCGTTAACTTAGCAGTAGAAGTTGCAACGGTTGAATGCCAACCGGGGGCTGTCGATGCAGAAGCTTTAGCAAAAAAGTTAACTGATAACGGATTTCCCTCTGTGTCTCGGTTAGGTGGAAATCAGCAAGAAGCCGAAGCGGCAACAGTTGAACGGCGGCGGCAAGAAATTCGACAGCAAATCAATCAATTGTCGATCGCCCTTATCCTAATTATTCTATCCGGTTTAGGTCACATACTCGGCACCAAAGCCCCAATTCTCAGCAACATCTGGTTTCACTGGGGACTCGCCACCCTCGCATTACTGCTACCTGGCCGCCCGATTATCGTTGACGGCTGCCGCAGTTTGTGGCGAAACGCACCCAACATGAATACTTTAGTAGCTTTAGGCGCTGTCACCGCTTACACCGCTAGCAACGCGGCGCTGCTGTTTCCACGGATGGGATGGGAGTGCTTTTTTGACGAACCAGTGATGCTGCTGGGCTTTATTTTGTTGGGCAAAACTCTCGAACAGCAAGCCAGACGGCGCGCTGCATCAGCTTTGCAAGCTTTAATCGCATTGCAGCCGGCAACTGCCCGCTTAGTTGATTTTAAACTGCCGATTTTAAATTTAGACTCGGAAGAATTGCCCCCAAACTCGACATCTCAACTCTACAATCCACAATACATTGAAATTCCAGCCGATCGCGTTCGAGTCGGAGAATGGCTGCAAGTTTTACCAGGGGAAAAAATCCCAGTAGACGGCGAAGTCTGCGAAGGTAAAACAACTGTAGATGAATCGATGTTGACTGGCGAATCGATGCCTGTTTTGAAACAACCGGGAGATACAGTCGCAGCAGGAACTATCAACAAATCCGGCGCAATTGTGATGCGCGCAACTCGCACCGGTCAAGAAACAACTGTAGCTCAAATGGTGGCTTTGGTGCAAGCTGCCCAAACTCGCAAAGCGCCGATTCAAAATTTAGCTGATACTGTCGCCGGATATTTTGTATATGGGGTTATGGCGATATCGGCTTTAACTTTCCTATTTTGGTATTTTGCCGGAACTCATATTTGGCCTTCTGTGCTTTTAGAACACGATATGGGGCATGGGGCATGGGGCATGGGGCATGGGGCATGGGGCAGGGTAAACCAATTACCAATTACCAATTACCAATTGCCTATTATCCATTATCAATCTTCTGTGTTGTTAAGTTTGAAATTGGCGATCGCAGTTTTAGTTGTCGCTTGTCCTTGCGCCTTGGGACTTGCTACCCCAACTGCAATTTTAGTCGGTTCTGGTATCGGCGCGGAGCGCGGACTTTTAATTCGCGGTGGCGATGTTTTAGAACGGGTACATCAATTAGATACTGTGGTTTTTGACAAAACGGGCACTCTCACAACCGGCAATCTTACACTCACTGATTATTTGCCGATTTTCCAGAATTCGGATTGGGATTTGAACTCGGATATTAATGTCGGAAACAGGCAAGATGTTGCTTCCACAATTGCCACAATTGACTCAAAACTGCTGCAAATTGCCGCGGCGGTGGAAAGGGGCGCTTGTCATCCCATCGCCGCAGCGATTTTGCTGGAAGCTCAACAGCAAGGTTTGCCGCTGCTACCTGCTGAGGATTTCTACACGGAACCGGGATTGGGGGTTTCTGCTTTGGTTGAGGGGCGGCGGGTGTTCGCGGGGAATGCCGCGTGGATGAGCGAGCAGGGCGTGGCTGTGGCTGCGGAACTTTTGGAGTCTTGCAAAGGCAAAACGGCGGTTTTCGTGGCTTCTGGGGGCGTTTTGCTTGGGGTAATCGGGCTAAAAGATACTCTGAGACCGGATGCTAAGGCGGCGGTGGAACGTTTGCGGGAGATGGGATTGCGGGTGATGATGCTGACGGGGGATACGGAGGCGGCGGCGGCGGTGGCGCAGCAGCAGCTAGGTTTGGCGGCGGCTGATGTTTTGGCCCAAGTGCGGCCGGATGGGAAGGCGAGGGCGATCGCCAGTTTGCAAGCTCAAGGCTGTAAAGTGGCTGTGGTGGGGGATGGCATCAATGATGCGCCGGCTTTGGCTCAAGCTGATGTCGGTATCGGTTTGCACTGCGGCACTGATGTGGCAGTTGAGACGGCTCAAATTGTGCTGATGCGAAATGCTTTGATGGATGTTGTTGAGTCGATCGACCTTGGTCGCGCTACTTTTAATAAGATTCGCCAAAATTTATTCTGGGCTTTTGTTTACAATACTTTGGGAATTCCAGTTGCAGCCGGTATCTTGCTACCTGCAACCGGAATTCTACTCACTCCTGCGGCGGCCGGTGCATTTATGGCCTTTAGTTCTGTTAGCGTTGTTACAAATTCTTTGTTGCTACGCCGGAACTTTCGAGCTTAAATGTAGGGCTTGCAGATAAAAGTCCTCAGTCATCAGTCATCGGTCATTAGCCACAAACTAATGACTAATGACCTCATCCCAAGACGGATACAAGCCCCTCACACCAGGAGTCGAGATCCAAGAAGTTTCGACGTTAGTTCGAGACCCCAGATTCATCTGTGGAGTCAATCTAAAATCTAAAATCTAAAATCGACTGACTGATGGCTACAGTGCCATACTTTCCAAGAGCCGCCAATTATTGTTTTTCATAATTGAATGACTGACTAGCTCGAACATTTGACGGCAGTGGTTATTGGTTTGCAGTGGTAGTTCCTCGTTTTTAATCACGAAGTTCATGCGAACCTCTGAGTCGCTGGCCGTGTTTTTTTCGATTAGGACTTCTGCTGTGACAAGTTTCGGAATCGAAACTTGACCCGGAATTTCGCGAGCCATGAGGGAATCTCCTGTATTGTAGATAATATCAAGATTGCATGACTCTAAAATTTCAATCAGAGACTGACGGAGACGGTCGATCGGAACGGCAACGATAAAAAAACCAGTATAGCGAGCCATAGAAAACTCCAGCCGTGAGGCATTTAGACTTTCTTATCATACCGAACCTAGAAGAGATCGACAGAACAATATGGATTTATTTTATTTAGATGGAAAGTTAGACTCATGAAGGGTAAATTTATTGTGTTTGAGGGCGGCGAAGGTGCGGGTAAAACTACTCAAATGCAGCGGTTGATACATTGGCTGCAATCAAGTTGCTATTTGAAAGTCGGGTTGGTGGCTACTCGCGAACCGGGGGGGACTGAGCTCGGAAAGCAACTGCGACATTTGTTGCTCAAACAAGATTCGGGAGAATTGGTATCGGAGATGGCAGAATTACTGATGTATGCGGCCGATCGCGCTCAGCACGTCGAAACTTTTCTGAAACCAGAGTTATCCAAGGGAACGATTGTCTTGTGCGATCGCTTTACTGACTCTACGATTGCTTATCAGGGCTACGGCCGGGGTCTTAAGTTAAATTTAATTAAGCAGTTGAATGAAATTGCCACGGGCGGCTTGCAAAGCGATCTGACTTTGTGGCTGGATATTGATGTGGAGGCGGGTTTGGCGAGGGTAAGGGCTCGGGGAGAGCGCGATCGGATGGAGCAAGCTGACTTGAACTTTCACCGCCTCGTGCAGCAAGGTTTTGGGGAGTTAGCGGAGGAACATAAATCTCGCATTGTTCGCATAAATGGCGATCGGTCTGAAGATGAAGTCGCCCAGGAAATCCAAGCCATTGTAACTCGCAGGCTAGAAGATTGGGGATATTCAAATAACCCCAATTCCGAAAAGTAAGGAATGAAAATTTAATAACTTAAGCGATTGCTCGTTACTTTTGCTCTGCCTCCTTATTATCTCGCAACTTATATCAAATCCGTTAACATCGGAATGATTTAACCACAGAGAACACAGAGAACACAGAGAGATTAGAGAGAAATGAATAATTCCGTAACGGAATTGATATCAGGGGGCTGTCAACTGTCAACTATCAACTGTCAACTGTCAACTATCACATGGATTATTTCACATCATTAATCGGACAAAATGGAGCCGTAGAATTACTAACCCAAGCAGTCGATCGCAACCGAATTGCTCCAGGTTATTTATTTGTAGGTTCTAACGGTATCGGCAAAAGTTTAGCCGTTCAGTGTTTCATCGAGCTTTTATTCTCAGTCAATCTTCCCGAAAAACAATCGATCAGCTCCCTGCAAAATCGCGTCCGGCAGCGAAATCATCCAGACTTGCTTTGGGTAGAACCAACTTACATGAACCAAGGCAAACGGCTTTCGGCAAAGGAAGCAGAGGAAGCAGGTTTGAAGCGGAAAGCACCGCCCCAAATCCGCTTAGAACAAATTCGAGAAATCAGTGAGTTTTTGAGCAGACCGCCTCTAGAAGCTGGGCGTTCAGTTGTAGTTTTGCAGCAAGCAGAAACAATGGGCGAGGGAGCCGCTAACGGCTTGTTAAAAACCTTGGAAGAACCGGGAAAAGCAGCCTTAATTTTAATTGCTCCCACTGTGGATGTTTTGCTGCCGACTTTGATTTCTCGCTGTCAAAAAATCCAGTTTTCGCGGCTGAATTCCGAAGCAATGGCACAAGTTTTGCAGCAAGCCGGATTCGCCGAGATTTTATCGCATCCCGAGGTAATGGGGATGGCTCAGGGAAGCCCTGGCGAGGCGATTGCTATTTGGCAGCAACTGCAATCAATCCCCGATGATTTCCTGCAAAAGGTGAAACAGTTGCCTCAAAATCTGCGGTGTGCTTTGGAATTGGCCAAGGAAATTGATAAAACTTTGGATACTGAATCTCAGTTGTGGTTGATCGATTATTTACAGCATTGTTATTGGCAGCAGTTTTTGACCGGGGGAATTGGTCGATCGCCCTTAGAACCCTTGGAAAAAGCGCGACAATATTTGCTAAACTACGTACAGCCGCGATTAGTTTGGGAATGCACGCTTATGGGAATTTGTCAATCCCTTTGAAATTTTAGATTTGAGATTTACTCCACAGATTAATCTAGGACTCAGACCTTGACAAAATGACTTTGAGAGGAAATTGATAAATATGAGCGATCGGCGTTGCTCGATCGGGATATGAAACAAATAATATCGTGTCCGCTCAATTAACCAGATTAAGGTTCGTAGTGCGGACTGAAGTCCGCTCAATTAACCTTACTACGAACCTTTTTGGGGACAAGGTTTCCAGGCTATTGTTGGAAACCAGTTATTTAAATTGATTTAGGATTGCTATACTAAATTGTTTGTGGCGATCGCCCATTCCTGATTCTTACCCTAAAATCTCATATTACCGTCCAGTAAATACTTGAAATAGCCACCCTAAAAGCATGACACTCAAAAAAATAACGCCTCCAATAATTAACGTCAAACCTAACAGTAAAGCCGCCACAAATAACCAATCGGCTTTTTTACCTGGTTCTGGGGAACCTAAATGAGCGTCCAGCAATTCTATATTTTTGACATTCGCTTTCCAAGCAACATCAAGCAAGTCTCCAGCAACAGGTACTGTACCGGCAACTGTATCAAATACAATGTTAGCTGCCATTTTTATTAAAGTTTCTTGCGGCACTCCCATTTGAGCGGATTTGAAGACAACATAGCCTGCAAAAATCGAACCAACTAAATCGCCACCACCCGGTATCAGTCCCAAGATCGGATCGAGTCCGATGCGATAACGGGTGCCGGGAATGGGAATTGCATTATCTAGTAAGTGGCTGATTTGGCGGAGTCGTCGCAAGGATGCAGTCTGGGATTTATTTGGGCTATTTGCAGCAGAGTTTTGTAGGGGAGGACGAGACATTTAATTTACTCCTGGTTGCGATCTGATAGCTAGTGTAGGATATTTATTCAACCAGTCTGAAGTTTATTGTCGGGAACATCTGATATCTTGCAGCAATGTCAATCAAGGGTTATCTGCTGGGGTGGGGCGGGTTTATTTCACCTATATGCAGGTTTAATTCCCTTAGCTAACCTGCCCCTAGGGCTGATTGAAAATGGTGCAAGATGTCAGGATCGTCTCAGCCTCAGAAATCCGGTTTTTGTGGGAAAAGCCGATTTGTGGGTAATTCATCACCCAAAAAACCCGGTTTTTCTTCAAAACCGGGTTTCTGGCTTTTAGCTGTCTGTTCTCAGTTTAATCGGGAAAGCCCGATCGCACTTGTTCTGAATTAGACGAATCCTCACCAGCCTGTAAATAGCAGACTTTTCCAGCCTGCTACACAGGAATTATGGGAAATGTCTATTTGTTGCCTTCAGTGAAGTCGGCATCAATCACGTCGTCACCGCCGTCAGTCGGGCCGCCAGTCGGGCCGCCAGTCGGGCCGCCAGTGGAACCGTCAGCTTGCTGGTACAGGTTGCTGCTGACAGCGTAGAACGCTTGCTGCAACTCGGTTGTCAGTGTGTTGATGGCTGTGTCGTCTTCTTTGGCGATCGCCTCCCGCAAGTCTTTAATCAACCCTTCAACTTTAGTCTTGTCAGCATCTGGGACTTTATCGCCCAATTCTGCCAACTGTTTCTCAATTTGATAGGCTAAAGAGTCGCCTTGGTTTTTGCGATCGATCTTTTCGCGACGTTCCTTATCAGCAGTCGCATTTGCTTCGGCTTCCTTCACCATCTTCTCGACTTCATTGCTGGGCAATGTAGAAGCACCGGTAATGCTAATCGATTGTTCCTTGCCAGTACCTTTATCCTTGGCAGCTACATTCAAAATACCGTTAGCGTCGATATCGAAAGTAACTTCAATTTGCGGTACGCCACGGGGAGCCGGCGGAACTCCATCTAAGCGGAAAGTTCCCAAACCTTTGTTGTCAACCGACATTTCGCGTTCGCCTTGCAAAACGTGAATTTCCACGTTTGTTTGGCCATCTACAGCAGTCGAGAAAGTTTCCGACTTCTTAGTAGGAATTGTGGTGTTGCGAGGAATGATTTTGGTCATCACGCCGCCCAAGGTTTCGACACCCAGAGACAGCGGGGTAACGTCGAGCAACAAGATGTCTTTGACTTCACCGGAGAGCACCCCGGCTTGAATTGCTGCACCTACAGCAACCACTTCGTCCGGGTTTACTGTTTGGTTGGGGTCTTTGCCGAGGATTTTTTTGACCAGTTCTTGCACCGCAGGAATCCGCGTAGAACCGCCGACCAAGACAACTTCATTAATTGCAGATTTGTCTAATTTCGCGTCGCGGATTGCGTTTTCTACGGGAATGCGAGAGCGATCGATCAAATCGGAACAGAGTTCTTCAAACTTGGCCCGCGTCAAAGTCGTGTCCAAGTGTTTTGGCCCGTCTTGAGTCGCAGTAATAAACGGCAAGTTGATTTCTGCTTGAGTAACACTCGACAGTTCAATCTTGGCTTTTTCTGCAGCTTCCGTCAGGCGTTGCAGTGCTTGCTTGTCTTTGCGGAGGTCAATTCCTTCGGCTTTTTGGAAGTCATTAGCAATGAAATCGACGATTTTTTTGTCGAAGTCGTCACCGCCGAGGTGAGTGTCTCCACTCGTTGCGAGCACTTCAAATACGCCATCGCCGACTTCGAGAATCGATACGTCGAAAGTACCGCCCCCCAAGTCAAATACCAGGATGGTTTCGTTGCTTTTTTTATCTAATCCGTAAGCTAAAGCTGCTGCTGTAGGTTCGTTAATAATCCGCAGAACTTCTATCCCGGCAATTTTGCCAGCGTCTTTAGTAGCTTGGCGCTGGGAATCGTTGAAGTAGGCGGGCACTGTAATTACCGCTTGGGTAACAGTTTCGCCGAGGTATTTGCTGGCATCTTCTACGAGTTTCCGCAAAACTTGCGCGGAAATTTCTTCGGGAGCAAATTGTTTGCCACGGGCGGGACAGTCGAGTTTGACGTTACCGCCGACGTTGAGCACTTGATACGAAACTTCGGTGGTTTCGTTGGCTACTTCCTCATTTCTGCGTCCGATAAACCGTTTTACTGAGTAAAAGGTGTTTTCGGGGTTCATCACGGCTTGGCGCTTGGCGATTTGTCCGACAAGCTGGTCGCCGTTTTTAGCGTATGCTACTACCGAAGGTGTGGTACGACCCCCTTCGGCGTTGGCTATGACGGTGGGTTTGCCGCCTTCCATAACTGCGACGCAGGAGTTTGTGGTACCTAAGTCAATTCCAACTACTTTTCCCATAGGGGTGTTCCGGCTCCAATCTCTACAAAATTTTGGTTTTCTATCTTTGCGATAGTCTGGTTATTCAGGACTGCGATATTACCTCGCGGTTTACGGGTAGTGAGTCCTGCTTTAATACAGTCTTCGATAGGGTGCTGATCTCTATACTGCGGGCGGTAGACCTTGCGATGAAGGGGTATTTACCGAACCTGTTGAGGGACGGTTGCATCCGTGAGGCTTGCACCGCTACAGTTGCTGACTGCTTTTGTTTACTCTTCCTAATGTACGGCGTGCGATCGCTAGTGGCATTGTGGCAAACCGTATATGTTGTGTTGTATTTGCCGTCTTATATATTTTACAACTCCCCAGCTATCACGCACGGGCATTCTTCCTTCAAATAAAAACACCTTGCAAAAACAGTGCCTTTACTGGGTCTGACTTTTTCTCCAGAAGCGGTAGCGAGATGCCCTCCTGCCAAAAGTTGTAAACCTTCATCTCTGATATTGCTCGCCGCCGCATTAATATCCCTGTCATGTATCATTTTGCCACTACAAAAAACCAGTTCGTCTTCGCCTACTGATATCGTTTCCGATAGCATCGAAATTATATATTTTAATCATTGATAGTGCGAGCTTCCCCGAAGAGCGATCGACTTCGCGAGCAGGGAAACTCGCACTATATAATTCCAATGCTACCGCATTTGATATGATACCACGTCCAGTCGATTACCCTAACAAATTGGTTCGTAGTACGGACTTTAGTCCGCACTACGAACCAATTTGATCGTTATCAATCGATCGCACACGATATGACTACTAACTACCCTTCGACTTCGGTCGGGGGGCAAAATGACTACTGACCAATGACTACTGATTACTGACTACTAACTACTGACCACTAACTACTGACCACTGACTACTGACTAATCAGCAAAGCTGCGGGAAAATAACCAAGAGCATCACCAATTTCCAGCGTACCGTTACTTTCTACTGGCTGGTTGGTAATCGCATCCTTCCAAACCGACGGCATTTGCTCGGACAATACCAGATTAGTATCTTTCCAGACTTGTTTGCCGATCGGTATTTCTGCCGGTTTGACAACTCCCGTCAAAAACCGAGGAGCAACGACAATAACTGTAGTATCTCCAAAGCTTCGCGCAAAGGCAACCACATTATCCTTAAACGTGCCAACTACTTGCAATGATTGATAGTCGCCCGACTTAAACACTTCCAAGTATTCTTTTCTCGCTTCTAGCAATCTTGCCGTCAAAAACAGCTTGATTCTAGCATCTTCCCGCGTCGCAATCAAATCTTCTACCAGTTGCAAAATATCTGTCTTAGCTTGCTGTTTAATTTCCTGCAAAACTTGAATTCTGCGGTCAAAATCAACCGGACGGCGGTTGTCCGGATCGACGTGGCTTAAATCCCAGAATTCCGTTCCTTGATAAATGTCGGGAACACCAGGAGCGGTGATTTTTAGCAGCGTTTGAGATAAAGAATTGAAAATTCCGTAATCAGCTACTTTTTTCCAGAAAGGCAGAAAATTCTTCAAAAATTGATTGTTTTCTGAATTTTCGAGAACGCTCTCGATAAATGTCATAAAACCTGTTTCGTAGTCGTTGTCGGCTCTCAGCCAAGCCGTATAAACTTTAGCTTCGCGGACGGCTTTGATTGCATAATCTTTGAGGCGATCGACATAATCGGTGTTTTCAATTCCTTCAAAGGGAAAACTGCCGAGAATAGTTTGGTACAAGAAGTATTCGTCGTTAGTATCGGGAACCATTCGATTCACAAAGTTAATTTTCTTAGAAGAATTTAGCTCTCTCCACGACTTGACTTGCTGTTCCCATTCTTCGGGAATTTCTGACAAAACGTTAATTCTGGCTCGCACATCTTCGCCCCGTTTGGTATCGTGGGTAGCTGTAGCATTCATTTTGTGCGGCCAAGCTATTTGCTGCTGTTTGTTGAAGTCGTGAAAATCTGCCAGCGAAACACCGAACTGACTGGGGTTTCCTCCTACTTCGTTGAGCGATAAAAGCCGGTAGTAGACGTATAAAAGCGTGTCTTCAACTCCTTTCGCCATCAAAGGGCCTGTCAATTGCTGGAGTTTCATGACAAAGTGGCGTCGCTCCTCTTTTTGTTCGACTGTGAGAGTTTCTTCTTCTTCCAGCAACAGCAGCGTTTCGATAAATTTAAGTTCTTTGAGGAGTCGCGGTACCAGTTCTTTCGCATGGGCGATCGCATATTTTACGTAAGTGCGATCGGACTCTCGCAAACCCTCTTGATTTATGTAAGTTCGGTACACCGGAAAAACTGTTAAAACTGCTGACAGTGCTTTTTCCAAACCGGAACGAGTAAAGTCATTTCCCTGTCTGGAGTGACCGGAAATATTTTTCAAAAGTTGAGCCAGATTGTCAACATCTCCCGCCAAATTTTTCTCAACTATGAGCCCTTTTTTCTCTAAAAACAACTGTTCGTAGGGAACGGTCAGTCGAGTAAATCTATGATAGATTTCGCTAAATTGCTCTTCGCGATCGCACCGACAAAAAACGCCGTTTACATAATTCAAGAAATCGTAGCCGCTCGTCCCCTCGATCGGCCAATATGGCGGCAAATCTTCTTCGTGTTCCAGAATTTTTTCGACAGTAGTGTAAGTATCTCCGACTCTTTCCCGCAGCCGTTTCAAATATTCCGTTGGATCGTAGAGTCCGTCGATGTGGTCGATTCTTAATCCGGTAAACTTTCCCTCTTCAACCATCTCGAATATCAGAGCATGGTTTTTGTGGAAAACTTTAATTTCTTCAACTTTTACCGACATCAGTTCGTTGACCGTAAAAAACCTGCGATAGTTAATTTCTTCAGCTCCCACTTTCCAGAAAGATAGGCGGTAAAACTGATCGGAAAGCAAATCGTCCAGCAAATTAAAGCTTTCAGCATTGCCTTTTTCTCCGTTAAAAACATTAATGTTTTTATCGATAAATTCATGCACTACGGGATTTTGATTGTAGAGTTCCCACAGCAATCCTTTGACAAAAGCTACCTGATCGTATCGCGCCTTACCTTTAACTTCGGAAGAGGTATTTTTGATTAGGTAAATAATTCCTAAAAGTTTGATAAAATCTGGATGTCGCCTGCCTAATTCCCTGCCTAAATGCCCTAAATCATGAGTAATAAACTTACCGTAAGAGTCAATTTTGACGGGCAATTTCAAATCGTAGTAATTGATAGTCAGCCCTTTTTCCCTGTATTGAAGTTGAATCTCGCCATTTTCCAGACACTCTCCATAAAAATTGCCCAGCAGCGGAGCCAAAACTCGACCCTTGAGATTTTCGTAAGCGTGATTCCATTCAATATCGAAGTAATCGAAATAGTCGGAATCCGGGCCGTTTTCTAATACGTCTGACAGTAGCAAGTTTTGAGTGTCGTAGGCCATGTGGTTCGGGACAATATCTTGCAGCCATCCCATTTTTCGCTGCTTGATTTCGTAGGTGAGCGATTCAAAATCTTCTGAGTTTCCCAATTCGGGATTGAGCAGATTTGAGTCAACGACATCGTAGCCGTGAGTGCTGCCTTTTCTGGCTTTAAATATCGGTGATGCGTAAAGGTCGGTAATGCCTAATTCTTCCAAATAACTCACAATTTGTTTGGCGGCTTCAAATTTAAAACCTCCATGAAATTGAATCCGATAAGTTGCTGTGGGAATTCTCATTATGTTAATTTGAGTCCTATTTAATTAGTTGGTCGGCTTTTTTGTTTAAAATTAGAAATAGTGGGTTTGGTTTAGCGGTAGCGCATTCGGCTCGACAATAGCCTAACAACTATTTGTCATTACCCATATCTGGTGAAATCCTCAATCCGCTGCGAGCCGCCAGGGAATTAATTCCCTGACTAATGCGTGTAAGTCGGTTAAAACTAACCCAGTTTCTGGTTTTTTTAGTTTGTTTTAACCGAAGGCTGGCTAGTCGGTAAACGAAAAATCAAAAATGTGGATAATGACAAGTAGGGGCGGTGGATGGTGCTTGCCTGCCTTAATTACGGGGCGGTGGATGGTGCGTGCCGCCCTCATTACGGGGCGATCGCGAAAACTAAGACATCAAATAGTAGACTGATACTAAGTTTGATTGGGTTTTTGACACCAATGAGCGATCGCCCAAACCAACCTACTATTTCACTAATTCGTAGAGTGCGAAACTCTGCGGTTTAACAATCAATTCTTGCTCTGATTCGATATTGTCAGGCAAGCTAGAACCCGAACCCATCCATTTTACATCAGTAGAGTCTAAAATTTTGTGACCTTTGCCTGCGGGAAGTGCAGCAGTAAAAGCGACCTCTTGCTTGTTGAAGTTTAAAATGCCGTAGATATCGCTGTCATCTGTCCAGCGACGTAGAAACAATATTTGATCGGCTTCAATGCTGGACACTTCTAGATTGTTTTTGTCGAGTTTTTTAAGTGCCGGTATTGTCCGCCGCAGTTGAATCAAGTGTTGGTGCCATTCCCAGAGGACTTTGTGCTTTCCTTCTGTTTGTTTTTCCCAGTTTAATTTGCACTTTTGGAAGCTTTCAGGACTCTGGGGGTCTTGAAACTCGCCTCGACCTTCAAAAATCTTAAATTCTTGTTGTTTGTCTTTGCGAATAGCTTCAATTAAGTCAGGTTCTGAGTGAGAAACAAAGTACAAAAACGGTGCTGTTTCTGCGTATTCTTCTCCCATAAATAAGAAGGGAATATAAGGAGAAATAAAAACCGTACCTGCTGCGAGTTTCAGTGCTTCAAAGTCAACTATTTGCGACAGTCTGTCTCCCAAAATGCGGTTGCCGATTTGGTCGTGGGTTTGGGAAAATACTACAAATTTTTCGCCCGGTTCATCTTTGACAGAACTGCCGTGTTTTCGCTTTCTGTGGGGGGCGTACTGGCCTGAGTAAACAAAGCTTTCTTTGAAGGATTTTTCTAAATGTTCGCACTTGCCGAAGTCTTGGTAATATCGGTCATTTTCTCCGGTAAGCAAGGCGTGGAGTGCGTGGTGGAAATCGTCGCACCACTGGGCATCTAATCCCATGCCACCTAGTTCTTTGGGGCGTGTAGTGCGGACATCGTTTAAGTCACTTTCTGCGATTAAATAAATTTTCCTTCCTACCTCTTCGGAAAAATCCGCTGTGGCATCGGATAGTTGTTGCAAAAACGGTCTGGCACTCACTTCAAATATTGCTTGAATTGCGTCTAGCCTCAAAGCGTCGATGTGATAGTCTCGAAACCAGTAGAGGGCGTTTTCAACAAAGTAATTGCGGACTCCATCGCTGTAAGCGTCGTCGAAGTTGAGGGCTTCTCCCCAAATAGGTCGGTATTTTGATGTGAAGTAGGGGCCGAATTCGGGGAGGTAGTTTCCTTCGGGGCCTAGGTGGTTGTAAACGACATCGAGAATTACTAATATGCCGTGTTCGTGGCAGGCATTGATGAGTTTTTTGAACTCTTCGGGGCCGCCGTAGGAGTTTTGGACGGCGTAGGGATATACGCCGTCGTATCCCCAGTTTCTGTCGCCTGGGAATTGGGCGACTGGCATGATTTCGATGGCGTTGATTCCGAGTTCTTGAAGTTGTTTGAGTTGGGGAATTATGGCTGCAAAGGTTCCGGTTTGGGTGAATGTACCTACGTGCAGTTCGTAGATAACTATTTCGGCTATTGGCACACCTTGCCAATTTTTGTCTGTCCAAGTAAAGGAGTTTTCATCTATTACTTGGGATGGGGCGTGGACTCCTTGGGGTTGATATTTTGAGGCTGGGTCTGGTAGATCGGTTTTTTCTTCGAGTTTGTAAGTGTAAAGGGTTCCTGGTTGGATGTCTGTAGCTGTGGTTTGCCAGTAACCTTCTGCGGATTGCTGCATGGGGATTTGGCGTTTGTTTGGGGAAATGATTTGGAGGGATATTTGTTTGATTGTGGGGGCCCAAACTGTAAATTCACATTGATTGTTGCCGAGGTAATTGGCTCCTATCTTCACTTTTAGTTGTTCTCCTTATAAAATAGGTTGGTGGTGCGATATCCCTAGGGGCGGTATCAAATGCTTTGCCGTGACTGTTGGATGTCTATTTAGAGGGTAATATGGCTTAAAATAACAAACAACTAACTTTAGACAGAGCCATTAAAGGCTAGAATTGCGACTGGGAAAAAGTAAAAGTAGCGGTTGGTTATGTTTAAATTAAAGCATGAATCTGCTCCTAGCGCCGATCGCCCAATAGCAGCCTGCAATGGTTAATATTTGTTGTTAACAATTGGTTTTAAATATACCTAAAGATAGATTACAAATTAGCGCGAGTGTTTGTTTTATGGTTATTGATTTTGGACGGGAAATTTGCTGCAATCTTGACTCGGCGGAGTCTCGCGAGTGGTTGGTAACAAACGGGATCGGCGGTTACGCTAGCGGGACGATCGCCAATCTGCTCACTAGGCGCTATCACGGGCTGCTGGTAGCCGCCCTCAAACCCCCGCTGGCACGCACTTTGATGCTCGCCAAGCTCGACGAGACGGCGGTGTATGCCGATCGCCCTTATCCGCTTTATACAAACCGCTGGGCCGACAGTGCGATCGAACCCCACGGCTACAACTTAATCGAAAGCTTCTACCTCGAAGAAACTACCCCTGTTTGGAGGTTTGCCCTCGGCGACGCTATTTTGTCCAAGCGGATTTGGATGCAGCAAGGTGCTAACACAACATATATTCAATACCATTTGCACCGCGCCTCAAAGCCAGTATCCCTCGCTGTCAAAGCCCTAGTCAACTACCGCGACTACCACCACACAACAAGGGCTAGCGACTGGCCCGGGAGGCTAGAAACCTTGACAGATGGGGTTTGCGTCACGGCTTTTGAAGGAGCCGCACCGCTTTATCTGCTGACAGATGCCGAACCAGAGGCTCAATTCCGAGTCTCGGCTCCTTTATACAATTGGTACTACGGATTTGACCTCGCCGCTGAAAAACGGCGCGGATTGGAGTATTGCGAGGATCACTTGCACGCGGCGACTTTTCACTTGACCATCGCACCGGGAAACTCTGTCACATTGATAGCCAGTACCGAGAAAAATCCCGAACTCAACGGCGCTAAAGCTTTAGAAATGCGTCGCACTTACGATCGACAATTGCTGCAAAACTTCTCGCCCGCCAGAGAATCTCCCGACTGGATCGATCGCCTAGTGCTAGCAGCAGACCAATTTATCGTCAACCGCCCGCTACCGGAGGAACCCGAAGGTAAAACGATTATCGCCGGATATCCCTGGTTTAGCGACTGGGGGCGCGATACCACGATCGCCCTGCCCGGCCTCACAATCTGTACCGGGCGGTGGGACATTGCCCGATCGATTTTGCGGACTTTTGCGCGGTATGTCGATCGGGGAATGCTCCCGAACCGCTTCCCGGATGCCGGGGGCGCACCGGAATACAACACCGCAGACGCGACACTGTGGTACTTTGAGGCAATTCGCGCTTACTGCGACTGCACCGGAGACGACGAACTTTTGACCGAACTCTGGCCGACACTATGTGAGATTGTGGAGTGGCACATTCGGGGAACTCGGTATAACATCCGCGTCGATCCCGATGACGGTTTAGTCTACGCGGGCGAAACCGGCGTCCAACTAACTTGGATGGATGCGAAAATCGGCGATTGGGTGGTGACTCCTCGGATTGGTAAGCCGATCGAACTCAGCGCCCTTTGGTACAACGCCCTGCAAGCTATGGCAAGTTTTGCTCGCAGATTGGGCAAGTCTCACCACGAATACGATCGGTTGGGCGATCGCACCAGCGCCGGATTCACCCGCTTCTGGAACGACTCAACCAGTTACTGCTACGACGTTTTAGACGGCCCGGACGGCAACGACAGCTCGCTGCGGCCAAACCAAATATTCGCCGTTTCCCTGCCCCTAGACTCGATTCCGCCTCGCTCCGCCACCTCTTTGTTACCGGGGGTGCGGGGCAAGGAAACTCCCCGCTATACACCGTTACTCACACCAATCCAGCGGCGCTGCGTAGTGGACGCTTGCGCTCAAGGGCTTCTGACTTCCCACGGCCTGCGAAGCCTCTCACCGCAGCACCCGCAGTATTTTGGAGTCTATACAGGCGACCAATTGCAGCGCGATAGCGCCTACCACCAAGGCACGGTTTGGGGCTGGCTGATGGGCCCCTTTGTCTTGGCTCACTTGCACGTATACAAAGACCCAGCACAAGCTCGTGAATTTCTAGCACCGATGGCACATCATATAAAAAGCGCAGGGGTTGGAAGTCTCAGCGAGATTTTTGAGGGCGACGCTCCTCACTCGCCTAGGGGCTGCACTGCTCAAGCTTGGACTGTGGCTGAGGTGCTGCGGGCTTGGTTGGCAATTAATACTGTGGGTGTGTGAACTACCCACCGTCAAGCGGAGTACCGCTATGACGGGGGCTTCCAGTTTCAAGGGGAATCGCATCTATCAAGACCGAAATCTTTCCAGGTTGACTTACACTCCCTCCACTGGCTGCAGCACTCGTTCCTAATGCCAAAAACCGCAAGGCTTCATCCCTAATATTTTTCGAGGCATTGATATCTCTATCATTACGGCTGTGACACTTAGGGCAATCCCAATAACGCAGGTTCAAAGGCATTTCTGATACTTTGTGAAGACAATTATTACAAGTCTTAGAGCTAGGGAAAAATCGGTCAACCTCTACATAGGTTTTTCCACTTTTTTCTGCTTTGTACTTGAGCATTGTCCCAAACATCCCCCATCCAGCATCGCTAATCGCTTTAGCTAGACAATGGTTACGCACCATACCTTTGACATTTAGATTTTCTACTGCAATAACTTGGTTTTCGTCTACTATCTTGCGGGATAGCTTGTGCAGAAAATCGACCCGGACTCTTTTGATTCTCGAATGAACTCTGGCTACTAATCTTTTAGCCTTATGCCTAGTATTGCTCCCTTTCTGTTTGCGACTTAGTTTTTGCTGCTTACGCTTGAGATTGCGACTGTGTTTCCTGAGATGCTTAGGGTTTGCATACTTGCTGCCATCACTGGTTACAACAAAGTCAATTAACCCAACATCTAAGCCGATAGCTTTGCCGTTAGCATCTTTTTCCGGTGTCTCTCGTCCATCATCAACCAAGATCGAAGCATAGTGTTTACCATCAGTATTTTGGGAAATAGTAACAGTTTTAACCTGGCCATCGAGTGTTCGATGAATTATGCAATGCACTTCACCGATTATCGGCAATTTGATCGAGTTATCACCTACTTTAACATTCTGAGGATAACTAATAGATTGTTTTCCATGCTTCGACTTGAAGCTAGGAAAACCGCCACGTTTATCAAAGAAATTTTTATAAGCAGTAGACAGGTTCAATGCGACTACTTGAAGTGATTGAGAATAAGCATTTTTCAACCAAGGAGATTCCTTTTTTAGATTTGGGAGTAATCCTTGAATCGCACTTCTACTCAGCCCTTTGCCAGTATCTTTGTAGGTTTGCTGACACAGATTCAAACTATAATTCCAAAACCAACGACAACAGCCGAAAGCACCCGCAAAGTACGTTTGCTGTTGGGCAGTAGGATAGATTCTGAATTTATAGGCTTGATACATTATTGGCGATCGACATCTCTGATAATATGGTACCAAGGATACGCCGGAAAATCCCAGGAATTTGCTCGTCTGGTCACGCCTATCCCATTTCCCTCGATCATCAAGATGTCGAGTTTCGTGGGATAGGCGATAGATCGTCGCTTCGCTCGTCTTTCATCCCACCACCAAGCGGAGTACCGCTATGGTGGGGGGAATTCCCGCCTGTCTAGTTAAATGGGGAATGCGATCGGAAGTAAAGAGGGCAACCACGGGGGGTTGCCCCTACAAGAATTACACTAATGAACGGACTGCTATAGTCTTGATAATGATTTAGGATTGCTAGAGTGCGAGCGGGGACGCTCGCACTATAATTATGCAAAACACAGATGCTCCCCCATCTTTGATTGAAATAGGAGGTTTATGGCATTATTGTTAGCGGGTGATATTGGCGGGACTAAGACGATTTTGCGCTTGGTGGAAAGGACTGTTAAGGGTGAAATGAATGCTCTTTACGAGTTTCGCTATCCGAGCGGCGAGTTTCCCGATTTAGTGCCGATTGTGCGGCAGTTTTTGACGGAGGCTGCTGCAAAACTGGATTTTGTACCTGAGCCTGAAAAAGCTTGTTTTGCGATCGCGGGCCCGGTAGTCAACAACACTGCAAAATTGACTAATTTACCTTGGCGACTGGATGCAAAGCGCTTGGAACAGGATTTAGGAATATCCCGCGTTAGTTTAATTAATGATTTTGTTGCGGTTGGTTACGGCGTGTGGGGTTTGGACGATCGAGATTTGCACGTTTTGCAAGTTGGAAAACCCTGCCAAAACGATCCAATTGCTGTGATTGGTGCGGGTACTGGTTTGGGAAATTGTTTTGCAATTCCCGAAGCAAATGGTATTAGGGTTTTTTCTTCGGAAGGGGGACACGCTGATTTTGCACCTCGCTCGGAGTTGGAGTTTGATTTGCTGAAATATTTGTTAGCAAAACATGATATTCCCCGAATATCGATCGAGCGTGTAGTTTCGGGACAGGGGATTGCTTCAATTTACCAGTTTTTGCGCGATCGCAAGTTTGCTGCTGAATCTGCGGAGGTAGGGGCTGCGATCGCTCAATGGGAATCAGAAATTGGTAAAAGCGAGAAGACTGTCGATCCGGGGGCGACAATTGCTCAGGCGGCACTCAAAAAGTGCGATCGGCTTTCGGAACAAACAATGCAAATGTTTGTAGAAGCTTACGGGGCGGTGGCGGGAAATATGGCTGTTTCACTTTTACCTTACGGCGGTTTGTATGTAGCCGGCGGTATTGCTGCTAAGATTTTGCCGCTGATTTTAGAAGGCGGTTTTATGCGAGCTTTTACCCACAAAGGTCGGATGGATTCACTGTTAGAAATGATTCCGGTGCGATTGGTTTTGGATGACAATGTAGGGTTAGTGGGAGCGGCAGTTTGTGCGGCCGGTCTTTAGGGATTGAAACTGAGGAATTTGCCATATTGGAGGCCCGCGTGCGGGCCCCGCAAGAGTTTTTGCGGCCCATGCTAAAAAGTTTGTGCTATGCTTTAGAGTCGTAGCGTAGCGGGGCGTAAGCCATCGCCCGTTTGCCAAAAGTCGTAGCGTAGCGGGGCGTAAGCCATCTCAAAATGCCGCCAACGATTCGGAAGATGCGAGGATAAGTTAGACTCAGATATTACCTTCAAAATACAAATCTGTATATTATTAAATGGAAAATATATCTATTCTAGAACAAGCCGCTAAATCGAATACAAAACCATCTCCCGCCGCCGTAGTCGCAGCCCTCTTAGAAGCTGAGAAAAACGCGAAACAAAATAAAATTCGCTATGGTTTCGAGCAATTAATCGGCAATTGGCGCTTGTGCTTTATCACCGGCACTAAAAAGACTCGACAAAAAGCGGGAATTGTGTTGGGCGCGGGACGTTACATCCCTGAGTGGGTGGCGAAAATTCAAATTGCTTATTCGGCCCAACCTGTTGCTGGTGGGGAAACGGATAGCGAAACGGGCAGGGTGGAGAATTCGGTGCAAGTTGGGGCGATCGTACTAACTCTTTCTGGGCCGACTAAGTTTTTGGTTAATAAGAATATTTTAGCTTTTGATTTTACCAGAATTACGGTGAAATTGTTGGGTAAAACTGTGTATCAAGGATTTATTCGCGGTGGAGAAGGGCGGGAGGCGGAGTTTTTTAGTTTGAGTGTGGGGAAGCAGGCATTTTTTGCATATTTTCTGGTAGGAGATGGGATAATTGCGGCTAGGGGAAGGGGCGGCGGATTGGCTTTGTGGCGACTTGTAGGGGCGCATTAATGTCAGCTTCACCCTCAGTCCGCCAGGGGTTTAAACCCCTGGCGGACTGAGGGTTTGACCCCCTTTTTTCTAAGCAACTCCATAACCAGTATACGGACGCTTGTAAGGTGGATGCAGCCCTAGAACAATGTCCTCTTTTGGTACTCCCATCTCCACTAATTCTTGACCGAGATCGGCTTCTGTCATGTTGCGTTGAATCCAAATTTTACCATCCTTGATATCTAAGTGAATGAAACAGTTATAAATCCGTTTGTATCCCTCCCAACCAAGATCTAAAATTTGGTAATGGTCTTGTTCTGTATCGAACACAAGCTGACATTCAACATCCAAGTCTGAATTATTATCAACATTGGCATGGGATGTTAAGAGTTGGCGGATAAATTGGCGGTACTGCTCTATTCTTTCCATTCAATGATTACCTCCTGAATCGGTTCATAGACGATTAACTTCACTTGATACTGTTTGACAGCTTCCTGAGTGAATCGTTCTTGAAAAAAGGATTCAAATATATCGATAGGAATTGCCAGATATAGAGTTCTATCTGATTCATTCATTTGCAATCCTAAGCGGTAGTTTAAAAACTGTCCTAACGCTGAATGAAAGTCTGTAACCGCTGATGGATTCAAAAAGCTTTTGATTTCAACAGCAATCTTTTGTCCAGCCTTTTCAGCAGCCAAGACTTTCTCTGCTGCTAAATCTATCTCAAACTTTACCTTATCTATCTTGAGAATCAGCGGATCTGCCGTAATTACCCACTGCTCCTTCAATAGAGCTTGTTTAACAGCATCATGGAATCGGTCTTTGGCAGCCATCGTTTTTTTTACAGTATCTAGGTATTATTATAGCAGCGAACGGGATTTGGTCTTTACTACCGGGCATCGCCAATTAAAATAAACGGCGACCAATAAAACGGATGCCGCTGGATTTGACTCAACTTAGCCTGCCGCAAAGCTTCATTCTTACTCATCCCCTTATTAATATTTTGATAAAATTCAACCATCAAATCTTTAGTAGCGGCATCATCAACACTCCACAAACTCGCCATCACAGCTTGTGCGCCCGCCCGCTCAAATACATAGGCAACTCCCGATATTTCTTCGCCGTTAGAATTTGCTTGCATAGCAGTTTGACACGCGCTTAAGGTGAGGAGTCTGGTGTTTTGCAATCCTAATAACGCGGCATCGCGAATATTGAATTGGCTGTCAGCAAATAGCAGTGTATTTTCCTCCATGCCCAATTTTTTACAGCCTCCCTGTTGGAAACAGCCGTGAGTTGCTAGATGTAAAAAAGGAAAGCGGGGTGCTTGAGTTTTGAATTGGTCGAGGGTGGCGGCATTGCCGATATAGGCGGAACTTCCGGGGAATGATTGAGCGATATTTCTAACTTCTTCTTCTGTACCGGGTAAATTTTGTGGATCGCGGGGGATGGGATTTCCTAATGCTAAGACTCCGCCTTGTAAAGTAGAATTGGGAAGTGACCTTGTGGAAATGCGGGTGAGATAGTGGACGGGATATTTCTGGATGAGGAATTGGCGATTTTTCGTGTCCCAAAGGGTTTCAAAAGGGATATAACGCAATTTTCCTGTGGCGATGATGCTCAATTGTTTGGGAGATAATGCCTGTATTTGGTCTTCGAGTGGGCGAATTAAGATATCGTATAGTTTGCCACCCGTTTCTCTGTAATCTGAAGTGAGTTCGCTTGATATTTGTTCGCGGTGTTCGGTGAGGAGTTTGTCAAATTCTGCGGGGTCGATGGCAATTTTTTTAACGCTTAAACTGTCTTTTGTCAAGACAAATAGGGCGATGGTATTGGGGACATTTTTGACATTTGTCAGCAAGACGGGTTGAATGACAACGGTATCTGGTGCGATACTTGCTTTCAGTTGGGCGATGTCTTTGGGTGTGGTTTCAAAGAGTTCGGCGACTTCAGGGAATTGGCGGGAGATTTCTTCGGCTTTGCGGTTGGCTTCTGTTTCTAATTCCCGCATTTGTCGGGCTAGATTTTCTGAGAAGTTGTCTTCGAGTTGGCTACGGAGGAATTGGAGTTGTTGATTTTTTTGATTCCACTCGTCAAGGGTTTTTTGTGCTTGGGGGTTGGCTACTTTGGCGTCAATTAAGCGGGTGTAGTCGGCGAGATCGGCTGTGGTGGCGATGTTGACCCATTGGAAGGCGCGATCGGCTTGGTTTTGGTCGATGAGGATGTCAACAAGTGCAACTGCGCTACCTCTTTCGCCTTCTAAAAATTTTTGGCGATTTTCCCGTTGTAAACCACTCCGTATTTCTAGGGTAATTTGGATGGATTGCTGCAAATTGTCGATCGCTTGAGTTGGTTGCTTCATGTCTCGATAGGCAAAACCAATATTATTTAAAGTAGTAGCTTGTCCAGAACGATTACCCACTGATCGCAGAATCGGTAATGCTTGGTTATAGTATTTCAATGCTTCTTGCGGTTGGGAGATGCTGTCGTACACTAAACCAATATTACTCAAAGTAGTAGCTTCTCCAGAGCGATCGTCCACTGATCGCAGAATCGGTAATGCTTGGTTATAGTATTTCAATGCTTCTTGCGGTTTGGAAATGATTTGGTACACTGTACCAATATTATTTAAAGCAGTAGCTTCCCCCGCGCGATCGTCTACTTCCCGCTTAATTGGTAAAGCTTGGTTATAGTATTGCAAAGCTGATTGTGGTTGTCCAATTCTGTCATAGACTGCACCGATATTATTCAAAGTAGCAGATTCCCCAGAGCGATTGTCCACTGACCGCAGAATTGGTAAAGCTTGGTTAAAGTATTTCAATGCTTCTTGCGGTTGTCCGATGCTGTTGTAGACTGCACCAATATTATTTAAAGTAGTAGCTTCCCCAGAACCATCGCGCACTGATCGCCTAATTGGTAAAGCTTGGTTATAGTATTTCAACGCTTCTTGCGGTTGTCCGATTCTGTTATAGGCTAAACCAATATTATTCAAAATAGTAGCTTCTCCAGAACCATCACGCACTGACTGCATAATTGGTAAAGCTTGGTTATAGTATTTCAATGCTTCTTGTGGTTGTCCGATGCTGTCGTAGACTGCACCAATATTACTCAAAGTAGCAGCTTCTCCATAAGGATCGCTCGCTGACCGCGTAATTGGTAAAGCTTGGTTATAGTATTTCAATGCTTCTTGTGGTTGTCCGATTCTGTTGTAGTTCAAACCAATACCATTGAGTGCTATAGCTTCACCTCGTCTCTCTTTAAATTGTCGCGCAATGACTAGAATCTGCTGCCATGTTTCGATCGCTTGTTGCCTTTGTCCTTGCTTTTCCTGTTGCCTTGCTTGCTCTATGAGTTGCTCTAATTTTTCAACCTGTGAATTTTGACTTTGTGCCCAACTCGGTTGCACCATAATCGGCACAGTCATAGGAGTCAGACACACACCCAAAACCAAAACACTACTAATAATTCGTTTCATCTTTTTCATAATTCACCAAATTCGATTAATAGAATAGGCATCAAACGCAGAATTTTTACTTAATATAGGTATCCCTTCCATCATTGCTTGTGCAATAATAAGGCGATATTTACACATACCAATTTTCTATTTTCAAGTCGATAAAATCTGCAAAGTCTGAAACATTGTTTGTCACAAGTATCAATTCGTTTACTTTAGCGATCGCCGCAATTTGACCGTCTGCAAATGCTGGGGTTTTGCCAATACTGGAGAGACGCGCTCTTTCTGTCGCGTGCCAAATGGCAGCATTAGCATCATAAGGCAGGAGAGGAATTTGAACTCGAACTGTCTCATAGAGATAACTTTCTAGGATTCGACGTTTCCTTGATTCAGGAAGTCGCTTACACCCAAATAAAAGTTCGTGAAAGACAACTGTTGCCGTCCCAACTTCTTCTTTGTATTGCTCTAACATTTTGACCACATTTGTATTCGGAATTGGTCGAGTTGGTTCCGAAAGTACGTTAGTATCTAATAAAAATCGCAAACTCACAAAATAACCTCGCGCCCTGGTGATGAATCTCTGAGTCCCTCAAAAACTTCTGCCTCAATTCCTGCTTCTTCTAGATTGTTTTCTTGACGAAACTTTTGGATTGCTTCCCAAAAATTTTGAGGTTGCTCAATCTGGCGTTCTTTCTCAATCTTAGCAATAATTTCAGTTAATTCAGCAGATACTTTAGTCAATTCTTTAGCTTTTTCCAGCAAGCGATCGACCAGCGGTGATGGCAATAACTCCAGCGGTTCATCAAAGTCATCAGAAGTTGTAATTAGTCCGCTATCGCTCCCAAACAGCAGGGAACGGCCTTGGGTTTTATAAAAAAGCACTGATAATTGTCTATTAATTGCACCTTCACTGTCTAGGAATTCTCCAATTTTTCGCCATTCCTCTCTGTCTTCATCTGACAAACCTGCTAAAAACTCTTTCATCTTTGCCAGCTTCTCCTCATAGTTGACTGGCGAAACTTCCTGGACTTCAATCAGAACTTCGGAGCCGTCAGGAATATTCGGATTTTCAGAAATTTCGATAATATTACCCCGTTTTATGCCTTTGATTTGCATACTTATATGTCCCTCTTAACGAACTTTTATAAATTGTAGCACTAGGATCTTCATTGAAATAGACAGTCCGGGACACACTCCGACCAAATAAACCGGGTTTTTTACCGAATCTGCGCGCTACAACGAAATATTTTCGTAAAAAAACCCGGTTTCTGGCCACGCGACGGACTCAATAGGGAGTCGCTGCAATTGTCATTGTCTTTTTCTGCACATCAAACTGCATTTCATCCACGACAAATTGCCGTTTATTTTTCCCATCTCCAACCATAACTGACCTGATACTGTCCAACTTGTCAAGAGAAAGAACAGACTCTAGCTTCACATCCGCTTGACCTTTATTCGGATCTAGCAAGCGAAAAGCGTTCATGGGAATACCGCGCCAAGTCTCTGGACGACCTTTCGCTGAAGTGCCATCGCCCCTAACAACTGGCCCTCCATTACTGTAATAAACCACCGCATTTTTGGGAAACACGATTTTATCAATTTGACCCAACGGGATCGATCGCTTTTCCTGTCCTAGCTGTATCCATAATTGTTGCACTTTCTCGTCAATCTGCACAACTCGACCGTCTCTTTTTCCGCCCCCTTTCATCACAATTTCCGCTTGCGTCGGCAATGCTACGGGTATCGGCTGGCTAGCGTTAGCCTGTGCTTGTACGGATGGCAAATTCTGTTTCTGGACTTCCTGACTGGCCGCATTAACTTGTGCTGCCATACCCGCTGTTACCGTAAAAAGTGCTACAACTAGAAATGAAAGTGTTTTGCGTTTCATCGTCCCCTAGACCCCCTTCAAGGATAAGCGTTACCCGTGCTACTGTCCTAAAATTGTACTCCACATCCCTTGAAGGTGATTCCGTGACTGCTTCTCCCCAACCTACTCCCGAATCGAATATTTTAGGCAACTTTGCCAGTGTTGTTGGCTTACTCGGTGCCGCTTTGTTTTTCACCGGCTGGATTTATCGCTGGTCTTATTTTTACTGCTTTCAGCTAAATGTAATTACCCTCGATTTACCAGTAGAATCGTTTTTCCTAGTACCGCTTCAGGTATTTTTAGGCGATGGCTGGACAATACTCAAAAGTGCGATCGCCCTTCTACTGACAGCCCTCGCGATTTACCTCACTTTGTGGCTGGTTAATAGTATAAACAAGACAGTTACTGCTAAAATTAATGGAACAATTACACGGTGGCTTTCCTCTACTTACGCCAGAAGATTCAGGTGGCTTTACCGCATCCTGACCTCTTGGCAACAATTTAATGTCAATAGATATAACTCAATCAAATTATTGCGATCGCTCGTAGATGAAATTATCATTGTCGGTTGGGTATTGCTAGTGTTGTTTTGGTCAGCTTACCACCAAGGTATTGCCGATGCCCGACGCGATGCCGGGGAAAATTCGTCTTTACCCGCCGTTGCCTTAATCGCCAAACAAGACAACATTGCTTTAGGCAGAAAACTCGACGATCCAACACTCCGACTAGACCCCAAAGGATTTAAGGCGATCGGCGATGCAGGTTTATTTGCAGATTTGAGCAGAAGAGATTATACTGATATCAATAATCCCAAAGAACCTTTAGTTTGGCGGTTACTTTTGGAGAGAGGAAACTGGATTTATCTGTTTCCTGCTTTAACAAAAGAACAGCAAACAGACCCTAAAGCTCGCCCGCCAGTAATTGCCATTCAACAAAGTCAATCCGGCGATCAATTGTTAATTGTAAGTCCCGAAGCTTCTAAACCTTCTAAATAAATTTGGGGCGGGTTGATTGGATGCCAAAATAGTCGAGATCCCCCCTAACCCCCCTTAAGAAGGGGGGGACAAGAGCATTCAAAGTCCCCCTTCTTAAGGGGGATTTAGGGGGATCAAAACTCAACAACAAGTGAGAGATACAAAGTCCCCCTTCTTAAGGGGGATTTAGGGGGATCTGGATTTAGTACACCCTACTGGATTTGTGTTTATTGATTAAGCCCGATCGCACATAACAACTTCAAACACACCCCCTGGAATAAACCGACACAAAGCCCTCCGCCGATCGTCCGCATCTTGGCGATTGACAAAACGCGCAATTGTATAGTGCTCAGCATTCGGTAAAATTCGGACGATCGCCCAAGAAGTGCGATCGCCCCCCTTTGAGTTTTCAGGTGTTTTCCCTCGCGGAGTTGAGTTCGATCGCGGGGCGATCGGCGATCGTCGGAGAATTGGCTTTTCTGAGAGTGTTGAGGTAGCGGGCGATCGTACTTCCTTTGAGATTCGCCCCGACGCGCAGAATCAGAAACACCGCAAAGCTTTCGATCTCTGGCCCAGTCATGCGCGCGCGATCGGCCTCAAAATCCTCATCAGAATAGCTGCGGATACCCGACAGCAGTTGCGTTATGCCAAAATCATTCAAAGCTTGTTGATAGCCGCGGTTATATTCGCTGCCGTCGCTCACAGGCTTTACCATAGTAATTGTCTCCTTTTATGTGGATTGTCTCCTTGTATTTGGGGAACCATCAGCCAGCGCGGGCCCGACGAAAGTTCAGCGCTGGCTTTTGACTTTTTGAAACTATAGCATAGATATAGCACACATAAATGCTTTAAATGAGCTAAACTCGACAGGATGGTCTAGATACAGCACAATTACGATCGGCTTATACTAAAAAATAATGAATCTCTGATGACCAAACGCTTAGCGACCTATTTAGCCGATGGAATCTATGACATCCTTGAAGAGTGGGCAAGTCAAGAACGCCGTTCAGTCAGCAGCTTGTCAGCATTTATTTTGGAGCAAGCAGCCAGAGAACGCCAAAAGGAAATGAAACAACAGCCCCAGCCATCGGATGAGAAGCAGGAGAAGAGTTGAGTGGACGCATCAAAGCCAAAGAAACCGGGTTTTTTGCGGTTTTTGCCGGCTGTAACGAAGTATTTGGCAAAAAAACCCGGTTTTTGACCACCCGTGCGTCCAGAACTATATGAAATTTATCGGAATCGATTTAGGTTGGAGCTCAGGAGCAAGCGGTTTGTGCTGTTTGAATTGGCAAAATAACCAATTAGAATTAATAGAGTGCGATCGCCTCTTAGCAACCAACGACATCCTCACCTGGATCGACACCCAAATCTCCCCAACCGAACCAGCCATCGTCGCCGTAGACGCGCCCACAATCATCAGCAATCCATCAGGAATGCGCCTCGCCGACAAACTCACGCACAAACATTTCGGGCGCTACCACGCAGGCTGCTATCCCGCCAACCTTTCCCGCCCCTTCGCCCAAAAAACAGTAGAATTCGGCCTCAGTTTAGAAGCCAGAGGATTTGTCCACGCCCCAACAATCACCGCTCAAGAATTAGGGCGATATCAAATAGAAGTTTATCCCCATCCAGCCACAATTAATCTATTTCAATTAGAGCGAATAATCAAATATAAAAAAGGAAAACTGGCAGAACGTCAATTAGAATTGATGAAGCTCTACCAGTATATTTTAGATATTTTACCGACTCTCAAACCATCCCTAAATCTCGCCAATGTCGCCAATAAAAATCAGCGTTCATCAGCGTTCATCAGCGGTTCAAAACTCCCCGAAATCCCCACCAGCACAGCTACCCTCAAAGCCTTAGAAGACCAGCTAGATGCCTTGCTGTGCGCTTATATCGGCGCGCACTGGTGGTACTGGGGAATCGAGGGGAATCTCGTATTGGGCGATCGTACAAACGGATACATTGTTATTCCCCAACTTCGATAACAAGATTGGGAGAGGGGAAGATTGGGAGAGGGGAAGATTGGGAGAGGGGGAGATTGGGAGAGGGGGAGATTGGGAGAGGGGGAGATTGGGAGAGGGGGAGAATTAGGAAAATCTTCCTTTATTCTCCCGACTCCCAACTACTGACTACTGACTACTGACTACTGACCACTGACTCCCAACTACTGACCACTGACTACTGACTACTGACTACTGACTTCCTTCTTAATGTGCCCAGAGAATCACACCAGCTTCATAGGGGCTGCTGAGATTGTCGTGCTTCGGCAAAACGCGCAAGGACAAACCTTGCAAACCGCTAGAAGTATAAGTAATGTCAGCCGTATAAAGGCTAGCATTGCGATCGTCTTCTCCCAAATACTCCATTACCACCGGCACGCCACCGACAATATCGCCGTTAGCATCAACAGAACCTTGATAAAGTTCGACTTGTACGTCCGCAGGCGTTAATCCCATCAGGTTGATGCGAGATTTAACCGCGATCGACTGATTGACCTTAACTTCCTTATCCTGGGAAATATCAACAGACTCAATCTTAATGTCGTACCACTTCGCCAAAACGTGCTTCTTCCAGTGAGACAATTCCTTCGCCGGAGCACAATTATCCGAAGTCATGGTGTGGAAGCGATCGCTCACGGGGAAATAAGCCCGCCGCGCGTAATCCTTCACCATCCGAGCAGTATTGAAGAAAGGACAGTTCAAGCGAATTGAATCCTTCATTTTCTCCGTCCAACCGCGAGGAATTCCATCAGCATCTCGGTTGTAAAACAGCGGTACAACTTCCTTTTCCATCAAGTCGTACAAAGCATTGGCCTCAACCTCATCCTGATACTCAGTATCTTCGTAAAACTCGCCATGTCCGATCGGCCAACCGGTGCGAACATAATCCGCCTCATCCCACCAACCGTCGAGGATGCTCAGATTCGGCAAACCATTCATCGCAGCTTTCATCCCGGAAGTACCCGAAGCCTCGCGGGGGCGGCGGGGCGTATTCAGCCACACATCGCAGCCAGATACCATCATCCGAGCGACGTTAATGTCGTAATTCGGCAGAAATACCATCGAATTGATAGTTTCGTGTTCGCGGATGAAGTGAACGATATCCCGAATCAATTCCTTACCCGGAATATCCATCGGGTGAGCCTTCCCAGCAATCACAAACTGCACGGGGCGGTTTTGATCCCGCATGATCCGCATAATTCGATCGACATCGCGCAAAAACAGCGTCGCCCGCTTGTAAGTAGCAAAACGGCGCGCAAACCCGATCGTCAGCACTTTCGGATTGAGAGCCTCGCGCGCGTATTCGATTTCGGTTTGAGCCGCACCGCGCTCGCGCAAGGTCTTTTGCAGCCACTCCCGCGCGAATACCACCAACTCCGATCGACAGCGTTCGTGATTCCGCCACAATTCCTCGTCAGGAATCGACGAAATTCTGTCCCACAGGCGATCGTCCTTGCGAGTCATTTCCCACTCTGGGCCAAGGTATCGATCGTACAATTCCTGAGTAGACTTCGCCACACAACTGCGAGCGTGTACCCCATTCGTAATCGAAGTAATCGGCACTTCTTCTTGAGGTAAACCCGGCCATAACCCTTGGAACATCGGGCGCGACACCACACCGTGCAAAGCCGCCACCCCGTTGACAAAACTCGACATCTTAATTGCCAAAATTGCCATATTCAGAGGTGCGGACAAATCGCCAACATTCTCCCGGCCCAACGCCAGAAACTCATCTTGCGACAAGCCAAACATCTTGGCATACTGACCCAGATAGTGCATCACCATATCCGGCTCGAACAAGTCAAACCCAGCAGGAACCGGCGTGTGAGTCGTAAACATACTGCTCGAAACCACCACCTGTTCAGCTTCCACGAAACTCAGGTGATATTCCTCCATCAGCATCCGAATCCGTTCCAAAGCCATGAAAGCCGCGTGGCCTTCGTTCATGTGATAAGCCGTGACTGTCAAGCCCAAGGCCTTGAGCATTTTCACGCCACCGATGCCCAGCATGATTTCTTGGTGCATCCGCAGAGTTTTGTCTCCGCCGTACAGTTGGTCGGAAATATCTTGGTCGTAGCGGCTGTTAGGTTCAATATTTGTATCCATCAAGTACAAAGGAACAGTTCCCACTTGTACTCGCCAAATCCGCGCGTACACCTTGCGGCCTGGATAGTCTACCTCAATCCGCAATTCCGAACCGTCGGGATTGCGTTCTAGGTGGAGCGGCATATTGTAGAAATCGTTCAGCGGATAGCGTTCTTGCTGCCAGCCGTCGGCGTTGAGATACTGCGAAAAATAGCCTTCTTGGTAGAGCAAGCCCACGCCGGCTAAGGGCAAGCCCAAATCGCTAGCTGATTTGAGGTGGTCGCCTGCGAGCACGCCCAAACCGCCGGAATAGATTGGTAGGGCTTTTACTAAGCCGAATTCCATCGAAAAGTAAGCGTAGCATTCCTGGCGCTCTGTACCGCGCTCTTTGCGATACCAGGCGCGGTTTTTGAGATAATCGTCCAACTGCTGGGCGGCTCGTTTCATTTGGGCAATGAAGCCGTCGTCTTCCGCCATTTCTTGCAGTCGCTCTTGGGATATGGTTCCCAGCATCAGTACCGGGTTTTGGTTGCTGGAGTCCCACAGGTCTCGATCGAGGCGGCGGAATAAGTCTTTGGTGTCAACGTTCCAATCCCAGTGCAAGTTGTAGGCAAGTTTGCGTAGGGGTTCGAGAATTGTCGGTAACGAGGGCGAAACGTTAAATGTGCGAATTGGCTGCATAGACAAAGCTTTTATATTGGAGTAGCGATATTTTCCTCTGTCTTTAGCCGCAAGTCCGTGATTCTGCACACTATTTTAAGTTTTTAAGTGGCGCGGGCGATCGATCGCACTCTTCCGGGCGCAGTTGCAACCGCGTCGATACCAACAAAACCCACCTCCGTGGGTTGAAGAAGACCCGCCGTCTTTTTCAACCGTCTCAACCGCTATTGACCAATGCTCTGATTTGCGATCGAGGACGATCGTCACAAAAGAGGATCGCGCGCGCGTGCGGAATGCGAGTCCGCTCCATAAAAGCGGACTCGCATTCCGCACTAGCAAGCAATTTTAGATAGGTAAATTGACCAGACACTATACGACTACTGACTACTGACCACTGACTACTGACTACTGACTACTGACTACTGACCACTGACTACTGACTACTGACCACTGACTACTGACTACTGACTACTGACCACTGACCACTGACTACTGACTACTGACCACTGACCACTGACTACTGGCAAATTATGCAATTTTGACTTTCCGCAACAGAGAATTTACCAAAAGTTTACTAGCATCGCCGGCCGAGAGCGCCTTGCTAAAATAGTGACCCTGAATTTCTTGACAGTGGAGCGATCGCAAACAATCCAACTGCTCTTTAGTTTCTACTCCCTCTGCTACCACGCTCAAATTCAAATCTCGCCCCAGCGTCGCTACAGCATTCGCGATCGCCCGTTCGGACGGATCTGTCGTCAGCCCGTTGATAAAAGATTTGTCGATTTTTAAGATATTCAACGGAAACTTTGTGAGATAACTTAGAGAACAATAACCCGTGCCAAAATCGTCCAGCACAATCTGCACTCCCATATTCTGCAACTCCCTCAGAACTTTTGTCGTATAATCCACATCTTGCATCGCTGTACTTTCAGTAATTTCTAACTCTAAATACTTCGGTTCTAAACCAGTTTTTTTCAAGCAGTTCGTCACCATTTCCACTAAATTAAATTGCTGGAACTGCCTGGCCGAAAAGTTGACTGCTACCCGCAAATCAGGTTGCAAAGCATCCTGCCAAGCTTTATTCTGAGTGCAGGCAGTTTGCAGCACCCATTCCCCAATAGCTACAATTAATCCGTTGTCTTCAGCCATCGGAATAAATGTAGCGGGCGAAACTAAACCTAATTCGGGATGGTGCCAGCGTAGCAATGCTTCCATACCCTGAATTTTCCAAGTAGTGATATTGACTTTTGGCTGGTAGAAAACCTCAAATTCTCCCTGTGCTAATGCTTCGTGCAGCCTGTTTTCCAGAGTCAGCAATTGGCTGCCTTGCGGATTGATTGTTGAAGTATATAACTGATAGTTATTTCTTCCCATGTCTTTAGCGCGGTACAAGGCGGCATCGGCATTTTTGACTAAAGTTTCGGCATCTTCGCCATCGTTGGGATAAATGGCAATACCGATGCTGCTGCTGACGTGAAACGGCTGTTCTTCTAGTTTAAAAGGGGGCTTTAAATAGTCAATAATTCTTTGAGCTGTTTTAACTGCATCTTCTAAGCAATTGAGATCGGGAAGCAGTACGGTAAATTCGTCGCCTCCCCAGCGGGCTACCGTATCAGTCGATCGCAAAGTGTCGCTGATCCGTCCGGCAAAACTTTCTAAAAGGCGATCGCCCGCAGCGTGACCTAGTGTATCATTAATTTTTTTGAATCTATCTAAATCTAAAAACATCACAGCCAGCATTTTTTTCTTTTTTTTAGCTTGTCTTAATGCTGCCGTCAGTCGCTCGTTAAAAAGTATCCGATTCGGTAAACCCGTGAGTTGATCGTAAACCGCTTGATAGCGAATAATTTCTTCAGCTTGCTTGCGCTGAGTAATGTCCATCATCGTACCGATCGCCCTTACTGCTTTGCCACTTTCATTGCGGATGATGTACCCGCGATCTAACACAAAAACATATCCCCCATCTGCACGATGAAAGCTATATTCCTCCGACCAAAATTCAGCATCAGATTTCATTGTTTCGTTGAAGCTTGACATCACTCTTTCCCGTTCTTCGGGATGAATGTTTTGCCACCACAAGTCAAAGTCTATCGTCTGAGTATCGTTGAGTTTATATCCAAATACTTTTTCAAACTCTTCGCTCAACCAATACTCATTTTTTGACAAATTAAAATCCCATACTGCATCATTTGTAGCCCTAGTCAGCAGGTGAAAGCGTTCTTCACTTTTGCGGAGTTTTTCTTCAGATTGCAAGCGTTCCGTGACATCTCGAAAGCTGAATACTCGACCAGTAATTTTGCCTCCGGTGTGCTGGGGTAACGAGTAACGCTCGAAGATTCTGCCATCTTTAAACTCAATAATATCGTAAGTTTCAGCCGCCGGACGATCTGACCATTCTTTAGCGCGGTTGACAAAGATTTCCGGGTATTTTAACTGGTTGATTCCAAACTCCAAAATTTGGTTGTGATCTCTCGAATTTAGTAGAACATCTGGCACCTGCCACATTTTGGCAAACTTGCGGTTAAAGCTGACAACTTTTCCCTCGCCGTCAACCGCCAGAATACCGTCAGCAGTAGATTCAATGGTTGCTTGAAGCAACGAAAGAGATGTTTCTAATTCTAACTCTGCTAATTTGCGATCGCTGATATCAAAGACTGTGACTAATATTGACGGTTTTCTCTCAAATTTAATAATATTTACAGTTGCTTCTATCCAGCGTGATTCTCCGGTTTTTGTGATAAATTTTACTTCATATTTTGAGCCTGCCGTTTCTCGCGGATGGCGGGATTTACCCCATTTTTTAACTATTTCATGAAAATCTGGATCGATCAAGTCATATAAATCCAATGCTAGCAATTCTTCCCGACTATATCCAGTGAAAGCTTCTGTCTGAGAATTGACATAACGCAACTGTCTGCGCTGATAGATCAATGCAGCAGCATTAACAGTTTCTATCAGTTGCCGAAATTTTTTTTCACTGCGCCGTAAATCTCTTTCAGCCTGCTTGCGATAGGTAATATCTTGTGCTACATATAACTTGCCGCTGACCTTACCTTTGCCATTCCGAATAATTGAAATAGAAAGCAGCACAATTATTTTTTTGCCATGTTTGGAAATATAAACTTTTTCGACATTGCGAACAGAATCTTCCGCTGTTAAATTTTCTAATTCTGACCGCGTTGGCAGCGCTTCATTTTTATGAAAAAGTCCGGCTATTGGTGCGCCTAACAACTCTTTTTTTGAGTATCCTAAAAGTTGACAAGTAGCTTGATTTAACGATAAGATACGACCGCCAGGGGTAGTCGCAATTATCGAGACGCTCATTTCCTCGCAAATATCGAAGGCGTATTCGGCAGTTTGCTGCAAATCTTGGGTCATTTTAGCAATAGTATCTCGGATATCCTGTTCTTTTGGTGGATGCAACAATTGATATGCTGCTGTTAGCTTGTCCTTGTCTGTTTCAGGCTTCGATTTAATTAACCCGATCGCCTGAGATAACATACCTACCCCATTCATCCTGATTAATAAAAAAATTGATCCCAAAATAAAAGCCAGATAATAATCAATAATTTTAAAACTTAAAATAGGCTCTTTTTGAGGATTTTCCTGAGACTGTATAAAATTGTCGCTGGGTTGAGCGATCGCTGCTATTGGGGATGATTGAGCCCCAAATAAGTCAGCCCTTACAGAATTAGCACCAGATGCCGATCGCAAATAGCTAATTTTGTCAGGCGCTACCAAACTTGCTTCTACAGTACGATTTCCACCTCCATCCCCTACACTTAGCGGCAATATTTTTGCATTAATGCAACATTCCACACCAAACACAGCAGCAGTTAAGTATCCTAACATTAATTTACCAGTAATTTTCATGGGTTCCAATTGCTAACTTTAAAAAAATGCTTGACCGCAGTAAAAAATGTGAACAACTTGAACGTAACTGTAGATGCGACCAAAAAATATATCCGACCTTAATTTATTATAATTGTGTCAAATAAATTTACGCAAGCAGTAATTTATTTGCCTAACTAATTATAATTTGAATCATAATTAAAAACCTGTCATCGGCCATTGTGCTACAAATTATCCGCCATTATGCCTAGACACTGACTGGATCGCGCTAAAATTAGATAATTGTGGTGAGGAAGCGACAGAGATTTGTTATAAAAATAAACAATAGGACTGACGCACGGATGCCTATAAACCGGATTTCGGCGGCGCGGTAACTGAGCGTAGTCGAAGCTCAACCAGCAATTTTTTCACGAAAATATTTAGTTGCAGCCCCCAGCCCCGATCGCAAACCAGGCGATCGGACTTCCTGTGCGTCCAGAAATCAACAATTAGCTTAAAATCGATGCAGAAATCCACTAATTGAACCAATGAGTCAGACAATCCCAGAACTCCAAATAGAAGTCCGCGGGCTGCAAGCAGAAATTGCCACCCTGCAACAGTCGCGGGACAAACTTTCTTCCCAGCGCTCAGAGTGCCGAGTGACAGTCAGCTTTCCCAAAAATAATACTCCTGAAGCCATTGCCGAGTTCCACCAGCAAAATGCTGTCTTTGGGGAGCAATGGTTGCAGCAAATTCAGGAGATTGACCGAGAAACTCAAATTATTGAAAAGCAACTGCAACAAAAACAGGCGGTACTCGATTACAAACAAGGCGAACTAGACAAATTGCTAGCCGGACAGCACTGGCAAGAGGTAGAAAACAACGTTCACACCGGAGAAAAGCGCTTGCAGGCACAAGCTCGCAGAATCAATCAAGCAGCAGCGCAACTAGAGGCAGAAATCCAAGCTTTAAAAGCACTGTATGACCAACTAAATCCCAGTTATTCCGAGTGGTTTCAACAGCCAACTGAAATTGTAGAATTTTCTGCAAAAACTATTCCTTACGCTTGGCCGGGTAGTAATAGTTTGATATTGGGAAACAAGGAGATTGAATTGGATAAAAAATAGTTAAACATGGTAATCTTTTAACGTAAATTAGTATCGTTGAATATCGCCATTGTCAAATTTCTCAATAAGTGTGAAACTTCCGATGTCGATATTTAAATGGTTGGGAACATCTCAGTTTTTACTCGTTACCAGGCAGAGCCTGGTAATGCAGGTTCGGAGGCTCTGCCTCCCTAATCGTTTGCTCGTTACTCGTTACCAGTTCGAGCGAAAGTAACGCAGATCCAGAAGCTCTGCCGACCTTTTTGGGTGCCGGGGTAGAGCCTGGAAGTTAATTCAGGAATGCCCGATTGCTATACAGTTCGCACGTGCGAAACAATATTATCGTTGTCAATCTACCAGACATGATATTAATGTAAAATATCAAATAAAATAGTCTCAACTTTTAAATAAACTTACTGATGAAACAATTGATTTGGATAGCGCTATTTATTTTGGTTGCGCTGGCGGCTGTGGGTTGGGGTTCTGGTTCGTGGCAGCGGTTATCGGCAGTACCGGAAGTGTCGGTCGATCGCACTACCGACACTTTCCCAAACCCGTCTCCCTCGCCGCTGACTGTTGAAAAAAATGATGTACTCGCGCCCCAAATTAACCGATCTCGGTTATGGAAACACGTCGAAAATCTAGTAGGAGAACGCGATGGAGAAGATTCTCGTTCTTTTAGTAGAGACTACATTTCCAAACAATTGCAAACATCAGGATTGTCGCCCGAGTTGCAGCAGTTCGATCGCGGAATTAACGTCTTTGCTGAGAGAAAAGGTACTGACTCAAATGCAGGTAAAATTTTAGTTGCGGCACATTACGATACTGTACCGAAATCCCCAGGGGCTGACGACAATGCGACGGGAGTTGCAGTAGTTTTAGAAGTAGCAAGATTGCTTGGTTCTCGTCCCACTCCTCGGACATTACAAGTAGCGTTTTTTGACAGGGAAGAACTCGGACTTTTAGGCAGTTTAGCATTCACCGGTAGCGCGGCGCGGTTAAAAAATTTGCAGGCAGCGGTAGTTTTAGATATGGTTGGTTATGCCTGTCGCACGTCTGGGTGTCAGCAATATCCCGAAGGGTTGACGGCGCAACCTTTTCTAGAAGCATCGGGGGTAACTTCTCCCGACAAAGGCGAGTTTATTGCTGTAGTTGGGGATGCGGAACATCCGCTGCTGTTGAAAACTTTTGCGGAGTCGGGAAACGCGGATTTGCCGCCAGTGGTGGCGCTGCCGGTTCCTCTGAAAGGGTTGCTGACTCCTGATGTTTTGCGAAGCGACCACGCTCCTTTTTGGTATAAAGGAATTGGTGCTGTGTTGGTGACGGATACTGCAAATTTGCGATCGCCCCACTACCACCAGCCTACTGATACACTCGCAACTATCGATCGACCTTTTTTCGCCGGTTCTGCTCAAATTGTGGTTAATGCTACAGCTCAATTATTAGAAATTCAATAATTGGTAATTGGTAATTGGTAATTGGTAATTGGTAATTAGGTAAAATGTTATTTCCTTCTTCCTTCTTCCTTCTTCCTAATTGAGTGATGAATGATAACGTTGGCGATCGTGGACAGCACTAATGACCAATAACCAATAACCAATAACTAATAACCAATAACCAATAACCAATAATTTTTCTTAATGACTAATAAAGAAATCTTAAAACGGCATTTACTGCAACTAGATAATCGAAGCTACAAAGCTTACAAAGAAATTCAAGGCCGCTATAAATTGGATGAATTTACATTGATTATTGATTACGTACAGGGAGATCCCTTTGCCTCTCCCAGTAAATTTAGAGTCATAGTTCCGCCAGAAATTGCTCGAATTCCCCGCGAACTTTTTAAATCCCGCAGTCGAGAAATAGCCCTGCGAGATTACCTAACTCGCCAGTTTGACAAAGCCACATACAGCAATAGCAGCAAGCGCGGCACTGGCAAAAGCGGTTTGATTGCAGTGACTCGCTTCGGACAAGAAGTTTTAGAACGAACTGCCGCATTTATTATTTCCTCAACAGCATCAGATATCGTAGATTTAGGAGGAGTTGAACTGCGATTTGTTGTGGGACTTCCCGCAGGCGGACGCAGTATTTTAGGGCGACAAGCTGCTGAAATGCTGTGCGAAGATATCCCGCGAATTGTCAGCCAATCTCTGAAATATGCTAGCTTAAATGCTGCGGAATGTCGCCGTCACGTTGAAACCGTAGAAGATGCTGACTGGCTGCGGCAGCAGTTAGCTGAAAAACAATTAGTTGCGTTTGTTGCTGATGGTTCTATTTTGCCCCGCCGCAGCGGTGTTGACAATCGCCCTTTGTTAAATGATGCTGTGGCTTTTGTGTCGCCGCCTTCGTTAAAAGTTGAGTTTAATTGTCCGAATCGCGGTGCGATTTCCGGTATGGGTATTCTGGCTGGCATTACTTTGATTGTTGGAGGTGGTTATCACGGTAAGTCAACTTTACTCAGGGCGATTGAGTTGGGAGTTTATAACCAAATTCCGCAAGATGGTAGGGAATTTGTTGTGGCAAATTCGGCCGCGGTTAAAATTAGGGCGGAAGATGGCAGAAGTGTTGCCGGAGTTGATATTTCTCCTTTTATTGCTGGGTTGCCGCAAGGTAGAGATACGGCACAATTTTATACTGAAAATGCGAGCGGCAGTACGTCGCAAGCTGCTAATATTATTGAGGCTTTGGAAGTTGGGAGAGGGAAGAAGGAAGAAGGAAGAGGGAAGAAGGAAGAAGGAAGAGGGAAGAAGGAAGAGGGAAGAGGGAAGAAGGAAGAAGCTCAATCTTTTGTTTTAGAGACGCAATTAGTCGCTATTTCAGAAGGGGATTTAGTACCTGTTTTATTGGTGGATGAGGATACGGCGGCGACTAATTTTATGATTCGCGATCGCAGAATGCAAGAACTCATCGCTAAGGATAAGGAACCGATTACGCCGTTTATCGATAAAGTTAAACAGTTGTATACAGATTGTGGTGTATCGACTATTTTAGTCATGGGGGGAAGCGGCGATTATTTTGATGTGGCGGATACTGTGATTTCAATGGATAATTTTCAAGCATATAACGTGACACAAAAAGCTAAAAAAATTGCTAAAGAATACTCTATTAGTCGCGCTGCTGAAGGGGGAGAAAGTTTTGGTGAGATTACTCAAAGAGTGCCGATTCCAGCTAGTTTAGACCCTAGTCGGGGACGGCGAGATGTGCGGGTGAAGGTGCGAAATGTTGATGAATTGACTTTTGGAACTGAGGATGTTGATTTGGGTGCGATCGAGCAAATTGTGGACAGCGGACAGTTAAGGGCGATCGCTGCGGCTATGGTTTATGCTAAGCAGCAGTACATGGACGGGAAGCGCACTTTGTCGGAAATCATTGATTTGGTGATGGCAGATATTGATGGGCGCGGGATGGATATTTTATCTTCTTTTCCTGAAGGGGATTTTGCGATGTTTCGACGCTTTGAATTAGCGGCGGCAATTAATCGGCTTCGCAGTTTGTCTGTTGTTGCTAAGTAGACTTGCTTAATATAAGTATTGTTGTCCTACTTTTGATATGCTTACAAAGGTGATTGCCAAAAATGCTATAGCCTTTCTCACAAAGATGAGGTACAATAACAGCAGTGTGTAAACCAGTTAAAAATATTTGATGATGTAACTTGACTGAACGCTAAATCTATGGCTTTGGCTAATTCTTGATAATTAGTAGTCTTGATAGAACGGAGAATAATTTTAAGTTTTGACCACAGATTTTCTATTGGTTAAAAATCTGGTAAATAGGTCAATAAGTATATTAATTTTGCCCCTTGTTTTTCGATAGCTTTTTCCACTTCTTCTCCCAAGTGAATGGAACAATTATCCATGACTACACAAGCCCCTTTCCATAGTTTTGGCACAAGTTTTCTGATAATAAAAGCTTCAAATGTAATTGCATCAGTCCCGCCTATTAGATTAACCGATGTCAAAATTTCATTGACTGACATGGCTCCAATTATTAATCCATTTTTGCCACGTTTCGTTGGTCTTGGGCCCGGGGTTCTTTGACCTTTCAAAGCTCTAGCATATAACCTAACCATTCCCAAATTAACTCCTGATTCGTCAATGAATATTAAGTCTTTCAAACCTTACTCTTTAATTTTTTGCCAAAACTCACATCGCTGGAGTTGAACTCGATCGGTGCCTTTGCCACTCAGGGAAGAGAGTTTTTTTTGACAGTAATATCTAAGAGTTTTATCATTCTTGCTATTGTCGATATACTCAGGAAAAATCCAATTTTCCCATAAAGTTTGGGACGAAGTTCTTCAAGAGTGGCATCATTGTTTGCTTCAATCAATTCCCCCAGTATGAGTAGTTGCTCTGCATTCAGTTTGCCTTTGACTCCACATCGGTCAGTTCGGGGAGTAATATTTTTTGTTTCACGATATTGTTTAAGCAATTTTTGTACAAAGCTGAGGGCAGAGCGAAAAACGCTTAGCTATTGCTTTTTGTGAAATCGGTTCAGTATGATAAGTATCAAGGATTTTTTGCCTAAAATCAATCGAATAAGTTTTCATTTTTACCAATGTATGAAGAGGAGTATAAGTAAACGTGTTATGAGTCAACTTATTCGTGCTGTCAAACAAATGCTATCATGTGTGCTATCGCTTTCGCGTGGCTTGTGCGTAACCATGTAATTCTAGTTGATTTGATCTGATTTTCTCTGTGGGCTCCTCACGAGTGAGTGTCAGTAACATGATACCTCATATTTCGCTTGAAAGGCTATATACTGGACTATTTTTTCAAGGTTTAAGTTCAGCGCACTCGTTTCAGAAAATGCGTAAAAAATGGCAGGGCTTCCTCGCCCTCGGCTTACAGGGCAGTTAAAAAACTGTCCGAAGTATTGATCGGGAAAAAAGATAAATTGGACAATCAAAAGCCAAGGCTGCTAGGGGTGATTTAACGGGAACATCTGGTATTTTGCATTATAGGGCTTTCCCGAACTCGCTACTACAAACAAGTAAGGTTCTTAGCGCGAAATTAAGTCTGCAACCAAGCTGTCAACCGGACTCAAGTCCGCACTACAAACGGTTTTTGTGATGGTAATCGATCGCGATATTAGACGTTATGCAATATAGACTGTACGCGATAGTTCTAGCGACTGGGCATTACCTATTGGTGTCAAAGAATACTTGGGGGGCTGACTGGAAAGCCTGCAAAAAGCAGGCTTCTTAGGACAGGACTATCATATGTATGGCAGCTATCAGCCTGTGGTTATACCGATTGTTTCCGGCGATATAACTAGCTTTCCAGTTATATCCATAGTTGCACATTTCAACACTTGATTAAAAGCTAATCCCCGAATTTTTAGCTCCCACCGAATGCCTTTTGCTTTCATTCTCTTGGCTTTTCGCATATCGACATCGGCAGCTTTTTGATGCAGCAGCAAATATTTCATCGCTGCTGTAGCTTCAACTTTTGTGGCAAATGCAATGTAGGTAATATATCCGCCGTCCCAGTGGTTGGCGTTGCGGATGCTGCTGATAGTCGCGACTCTCGGACTAAACCGGTTCCAGTAAAAGTCACTGTAGCCGATCGACTGTGTTTTTACTTGGAGTTTGTTTGCCATTTGACTTAACTCCTATAATCTTTGGTGCGGGATTGGCAGGATTAATTTGCTGCTGTTACTATTATAGCAAATTATTCACAAATGGGAATGGGGGATTGGGAATTGGGAATTGGGGATTGGGAATTGGGGATTGGGGATTGGGGATTGGGAATTAGTCATTGGGAATGGGGAATGGGGCATGGGGAATTGGGAATTGCTAGCAAATAACTGATGACTAATCACTAATCGCTAATAACTAATAACTAACAACCAATAACCACTAACCAATAACCACTAACTAAAACCTCAATTCGTATTCACCAGTAACGCGATTGTCTCCTTGAAAATTAGTTGAACCTCTGAGCAAAATTTTGTCGCTCAATCGATAGCGCAAATTAAATTCGGTCGGCTGATTTGCTGACAAAACTCGAATGATTGATGCCGAAAGATTGCGGGTGATATCGGCTCCAACTTCTAAACCTATGCCGAGGGAACCGGCACCGGAAGCGCCCCCAGAACTGGAACTGGCTGTTTCTCCTTGGTTGCCTCGAATTCTAGTTGGAAATAACCGAAATTCCGTCAATCCTGTGGCGTTGGTAATCACCGATTGCAGGTTGTTTAATAAACCCGCACCGGCTAGATTTGCGATCGCCAGTGTACTGTCTCCCTGTCCCAATGTCTGCACGAAACTGCCACCTAACAGCGCTACAATCTCTGTTTCCGATCGACTTGGAGAACTCCTCAACTCCAGATTTTCGGCTAACTGAGAAGCCCTTCCCTGCACTAACGCTTGAATTCGGACACTCCGCACGCTGCCGAAACTCGTCGGTTCGTCGGCTATTTCAGAGGCGACAGAAGTTCCCGGAGTGCGGAAGCGCGTTACTTCCTGTACCGAAGTTGCTAACCTCACATCCAGCGTCGGATCGAGTCCTTGTCCCGCTATAAAGGTAGCAGTTTGCGGGTACCCCTTATCAAGCTTAAACTGCGTTGTAAACAAATTCACCGCCCCCGAAGTCAACCGAATCGTACCCTCCGGGCGAATATCGTCTAAAGTTCCATTCACCGTCAAACCCCCAGTCGCCTGGAAACTCAATATCGGCGGACTCGTTACCCGCACTCCCCGGCCCAACTTCAGTTGCAAATCCCTGAACACCACATCAAAGGAAGGGGAAGGAGAAGCCGAAGCCGTGGAAGGAGAATCGGAAGGGGAAGGAGGGGCCGCAGGAGAAGACGGGGAATCGGAAGGGGAAGCTTCTGTCGCAGGAGAAGATGGGGAATCGGAAGGCGAAGAAACTAACTGAGTTGCACCGCCGCCCGCACTTGGGAGAAATACTTCGCCGTCGTAGAGTTCAATGTTACCGCTCAAGCGCGGCCGAAAAGCCGTGCCCCTGGCTTGGACTTGACCGACTGCGCCACCGCGATACAATCCTCTGAGATTCAAGGCCAGCTTGTCGAGATTGACAGCCAAAGGATTCGCAGCATCGACATCGCCCGCAGCAAAGGGCACTGACAGGGGAATCACGCCCTGCGCCACAACTTCTCCCTGACTCAACTGTCCCCGAATTCCTTCTACCCGAATTCGATCGCCCTCAAAGCGCACCGTCCCAGTCAGCCCTGTTAGCGGTTCTGGGAAAGCCCTCGCCCGGACGGTAGCATTTTCAAAATTTGCAATTCCTTCCGCTACAGGCTCTTGCAGCGTCCCTCCGACACGAATTTGCACCTGTCCCTTGCCGCTGACCCAGGCAATTTGCGGAGTCAAGACATTAATAATTGCCAATCCTTCATTTTTCAAATTCGCCCTCAAATCAATTTGATTGCTGTCAGGTTTGACAGCAGCAAAGGGCAACTCAAAAGGCAAACTTCCCTGAACTTCAATCGGTTCGACTTGAGTCACCAAAGCGCTGCCGCCAAAATTGAGGCGGGCGTTGCTGTAACTAAAACTGCCGTCAGCTTGTTTAATCGGTTCTCCGTTTAGCGTACCGTCAACCAAACTCAATTCTCCGGTGGCCTGCGGATTTTCCAAACTACCGGCCAAGTTCGCCCGCAAATTCAAATTTCCGGTGACATCTACAAAGGGCAATTCTACCAGTTCGGCTAACTTTTGCACCGGCACATTTTCGATTCGCAACTGCCCGGATTGAGCTTTTTGACTTAGTTGTCCCGAAAAGCCGATCGCACTTTTGCCCGATCGAATTTCCAGAGGTAAAATAGTTAAAACCCCGTCCTGAAAACCGCCCTCAATGCTGAATTTTTCAGCGACATATTGGCCCCACTGCCAATTATCGCCCTCAACATTAAATTTAGCTTGCACACCGGTTCGCAAAGAACCGGCAACAGCAATTTCTCCGCCAAAAGTCCCCTGCAATTGAGATAGCGGCGGCAATTTTTGCGATTGGGCCACCACCTCCTGCCGCTGCTGCAAAAGCACTTCAATTTCTGCCAAACGGCGCAACTGTTCGATTAACGGGGCTTCCGGTTCTCCGACTGCGACAGTTTGCACGTCGGCGGCGTTAGCGTAAACGGGAGGTTTGAGGCCTCTGGCTAAATCGCCTAAATTGAAATATTGCAAAGCGGTTAAAACCTGTTGCAAGTTGCCCTGCTGGATGTTAACTTTCCCGGCAAATTCTGGGTTTGCGCCGGTTTTCACATTGCCCGAAATTAAGTATTGACCGGTACCTTGGCGGAAGATGCCGTTTGTCAGAGTGGCGCTGCCGTTAGCATAGCTGAATTCGGCTTGAAAACTGTCACCTTTAATGTAGCCGATCGCCGGTTGCGCGATCGCAATTTGTCCGTTTGCTTGCAAAGTCTGCGGATTTAACGGCATCTTCCAGCCCGGTACATTCACCTGTCCAGAAACCGTACCAGTTATCGGCCCCAAACCGGCATCTTTACCGGGCGACAGATTCAAAGCAGCGAGGGGAAAATCGCTTAAATTCACTCGCAAAGTTTCTCCCTCAGTTTCGCCGCGGGCTACAGATTCCCCGCGTTTAACTAAGAAAGAAGTCGGCAGAAAAGATGAATTTAAAGCTAATTCAATTTTGTCGCTTGCCCCGGCCAAACGCAAGTTTACACTTTTATCGGAATTCGCACTCACAATCCCCGCCAGTACAGGATCGAATTCAACTTGATTTACTGCCAAATTCCGCACTTCCACATCGCCAACCAAGCTGAGGGCGGAGAGATTTCCGGTGAGGCGGCCCGTGAAATCGACATTTCCGCGAACAGGCTGATTTGTTTCTGAAGCATTGTTGACATTCGCTGCTTTCAAAAATCCTAATTGTTCTGTTGGTAAGGCTGCGAGGTTAAAATTGGAGAGTTTGATATCCAAATCCAAATTTTCAATTGATGGCAATCCTTTACCTTCGAGTTCGACATTCACAAAACCGCTGGCTGTCAAACCCGGAGTTGCAGCTTTTTCTATTTCTACCCGCTTTCCGTCCCAGTTAAATACTGCGTCAAAAGGTTGTTTCAAAAACGGCAATTCGGAGATGCGGAAACTGCCGCCGGCGCGAACATTTTGTAGGGGCGGTGCCCCCGAAGCAGCGGCTATCGGGCCGGATAAATTGACATTGCCGTTAAATATGCCTCGCAATAGCGGGAGATTTTGGGCTTGGGAGACTAAACCGCTGGCTTGCAAGCTTTGCCGCTGGGCTTCAAAGGCTTTCTGGAAGCGACTTAAGGCAATTTGGTCGCCTTCGATTGAGGCGCGCCAATTCCCGGAGGCGGCGCTACCTGTGGCGTTGACAACTCCGCCACCGTTGGCGAGTCGAATTTGTCCGTCGCCCTTGGCGGTGATGCCGTTGGCAGTTAAATTATCTACACTGCCCAAAATTCGGACTTTACCGTCGAGGGTGCCGGCTATTTCTGGCGGCAAATTGGCTGTCAGCAAACCTGTTTGTTTGAGGGTTTGTTCTAAGTTGCTGACTGTAACTCGGTCGGTTTCTAGCAATGCTTCTAAGTTGCCGTTTTCCAATGTGGCTGCAGTATCGATCGCCCCTAGTCGATCGACCAAAATCACTCCTTCTGCCTTAGCACTAATTCCCTTGGCTGTCAAGTTATTCAAACTGCCCGCTGCTTCCAGTTGGCCGTTAACTCTGCCGTCAAATCCTTTGGGCAAAGTCGCCGTCAGGGTAAATAGTTGGGTATTGCGGATTGTTTGTTCTAAGCGGCTGAGAATAACTCGATCGGCATCAGCAAAAACTTGCAACCGTCCACCATCTAATTTACCTTTAAAGGCAACAGTACCGTCGGCAATATTGAGTTTACCGCTGCTGTTGGCTGAAATATCGGCGGCGGTTGAATTGTTCAGATTTCCCGACGCTTGAATTTGATTGGATATTTGTCCGTCTAGCGATTTTAGATTTTGGATTTTAGATTTTATATTGTTGAGATTGGCGACTGTTTGGGGGTTTTCAGCAACGAAGGCGGAAGCGACATCTAACAGCGGCAATCCTAAATCTACCAGGCGGGTGATGGAAGTGCGATCGGTTTCTGCGATTCCTTGCCAAATTCCCTCTGCCAATTCTCCTTTAAAATTGACGTTGCTGCCGGCAATATTGAGTTGGCCTCTGCCGCTGGCATTGATGCTGCTAGCGGTCAAATTGTCAAGACTTCCCGCTGCGGTAAACTGACTAGATAGCAGTCCGTCAATCGATTTTAGATTTTGGATTTTGGATTTTAGATTGTTGAGATTGGCAGATTGTTGATTTTCGGGGTTGAAGGCGGAAGCGACATCTAACAGCGGCAATCCTAAATCTACCAAGCGACTGATGGAAGTGCGATCGGTTTCTGCGGTTGCTTGCCAATTTCCCTCTGTCAATTCTCCTTGCAAATTGACATTGCTGTCAGCAAAATTGAGTTTGCCGTCGGTCTTAATATTGATGCCGCTAGCGGTCAAATTGTCAACATTTCCCGTAGCTAAAACTTCACCTGTTAGCTGTCCGCCCAGGGATTTAAGATTTTGGATTTTGGATTTGATATTGTCGAGATTTGCTGAGGATTTCAGGTTGACAAACGGTAAACCAATATCAATTAATTGATTGACAGCAACTCGTTCTGTATTGCCATAAACTTGCCACCGGCCGGATTCCAGTTTGCCGCGAACATCTACAATACTGTCAGCAATATCTAGTGTTCCTTTGGCGTTAGCGGCGATCGCATTTAAACTCAAATCGTCCAGAGTTCCCGCAGCCTCGGCGGTTCCGCTGAAAAAACCTGTTAATTGCGGAGGTAAATTAAGTTCTGGCAAGACTTGCTGCAAACTATTAATAGCTATGCGATCGCCCTCGATCAACGCTTCCCACTGACGATTTTTTAAGGCTGCATCCACCTTTACATTAGTGTCGCCAATTTTGACAACGGTATTTTGCAAATCCACCGCATTACCTGCGGCGATAATTTCACCACTTGCGGGAAAACTTCCTTGCAGCGCTTCCCATTGAACTCTAGCTTGGATGTTGTCAAAAGGGCCGAAAAGTTGAGCTTTGGCGGAGAGATTACCGATTTTAACAGTAGCAGGAATCTGGACAGCGTAAATTTGGGCGAGATTATCTGCGGGTACATTTTCTGCTTGCAAATCAAACACCAAACCCGATCGCGAATTCCCGCTTCCTAAAGCTATATCGACTTCACCTTTACCGCTAATTTTACCACCGGCAGCCGGCACTACCAAGATATCGCCCACAGCCAAACCTACAGAGGAAAATGGGGGAAGAGAAGATTGGGTTTTGGGAGTTGGGGTTTGAGCCATTCTCCTCGGTTCCAGCTTAAAATTAGTGCTAATATTGTTTAATTGCAGGCGATCGACCACAGCGGGTTTTGTGGAGGCGATCGTACCAGTCAGCAGTGGATTTGCAACGGTTCCAGTCAGTTTGGTATCTGCCTTGATTTCTCCGGCTACTGCGATCGGCAATACCACTTTCTGCCCTAACTCTGCTTCTACCGTACTGACAACATTTGCCACGGCTACAGGCTGCAGGTTTGTTATGAGATTGAAGCTAGCTTGATCTAGGTTGAAATTTGCTCCTGTTGCGACTGTTCCGGCTATTTTAACTGGAATTAGACCGTAATTAGCAGTCAAACTATCCACAATCACATTAGTTCCCTGAAACCGCAATTGACCGCTGCTATTTTGGATTGTTTGTTTCAGGGGCTTGATATTTGCTTGCAATCCGGCAAAACTAGCCGTTCCAGTAAGTGAGGATAATTTATTCTCTCGCAATTGCACGGTTAAGTTGCTATTTGCCAGACCTTTTTGTAAAGAAATTCCCGGCAGTTTCAGCAAGCGGGCGAGGTCGGACAAAGGCAAATTTTGACCTTGCAACAGCAGGTTAGTTTGAGCCATAGGCAACAGAGAATCGCCCTTGACTGCAAAATTATCATTATTAGTAAATTGACCGTTGAGTTCGTAGAGGATGCGGTGATTTTGCTCGCGAAATAAAGCGTTGCCGTTGTTCAGACTTACAGAAATAGGAGCCGATTTTGGCTGTCCGATGGGGGGATTTGGCACCAAAACTGCGCTGACATTTTCAACGCGCACGGCATCAATTTCTGTTTTAAATAAACCTGGTTTTTTGGGCTCGGATGTAGGAATATTAATCCAGGTACCTTGCTTGTCCTGTTCGATATAAACGCTGGGTTTAATTAAGGTAAGATCTAATTTTAGAGTGCGGTTGAACAGCAGCGGCCAAATTGAAAATTTTACTTCTACTGCTTCTGTAGAGGCGTAATCTGGATCGGTTGAAGTTGCGGGTACGCTCGATCGGCCAAACCGCAAACCCGTCGGAGAAAATCGCTCCAATTTTCCGATTTGCACGGGCCTCTTGAGTGTCTGACTGACCTCAGATTGCACCAAAGGAGCTAAGTTTTTCCGCACCCACTCCTGTGCGGCCACCGCCCCAACCAGGCCGAGAATGCCCAATCCCGTACCGCTAAGCAGCAGCACGCGCCACCAGCGGCGGCTGAGACGGGGTGCGAGTTGGTTTTTGTCATCGTCGGAGTTAGTCATGCTTGTCTCTCAGAGCTTGTGAGAATTCACCAATAAGGAAATCAACCAATGTTCGATGCGGTAGAATTTCTTTGATTTTGCCTTTTGCCTTCTGCCTTCTGCCTTCTGCCTTTGGTAGACTCAGAACAGAGGCCGGAAGTGCCGATCGAACCCAACTCTCGGCAGAAGGCACGCCCACACTCTAGGGTAGACTGCAAAAACCTTTACCGAACTTAATCAAAACACGCAACACCACCCAAAACCAAGTCCTCCAACTCCCCCAAATTCTCTAGATTCCCCCCCCAGTGCAGGATCGGCCCTCAATCAAAAATCTCAAATCTCCAACCGAGTTGTCTAAATCCCTCAAATCCTCTCGATCGCGCCGCGTGCAGGATTGACCCTCAATCAAAAATCTCAAATCTCAAATCGATCGCCCGATCGCTTCTAAGATTAAAAAACGGTGGTTAAGAAGGTCTTTAAAACTTATGCGAGTGTTCGTCTTACTCTTCAATGCCCGCACCGAGAATGAGGGAATTCATACCATTCAACTCGGCGATCGCAACAAAGTTCTGATGTTTGAGTCAGAAGACGACGCCACCCGCTTTGGCGTGATGTTGGAAGCTCAGGATTTCCCCGAACCGACTGTCGAGGCGATCGACGATCGAGAAATTAAGGAGTTCTGCGACAGTGTTGATTATGATTGGGAACTGGTACCGGCGGGCGCGCTAGCGATTCCGCCAGAAGACAATGTAACACAGACTCAGTGGCAAGCGCAGGGGCAACCAGAGCCGGAGCCGGAGGCGGACTCGGACTCTGAGGTTTCCCAAAACGAACTGGATTCTATTCGCCGCCGACTAGAAGGACTTCTGTAAGAGTCAGTAGTCAGTTGTCAGTTGTCAGTAGTCAGTTGTCAGTAGTCAGTAGTCAGTTGTCAGTAGTCAGTTGTCAGTTGTCAGTAGGGGCGGTGGATGGTGCGTGCGGGCCCTCTTAGTCGTCAGTAGGGTAGGGGCGGTGGATGGTGCGTGCGGGCCCTCTTAGTAGTCAATAGTCAATAGTCATGGCTACTGAACTACTGAGTCATGAGTCAACTTGAATTGCATTCATTCGCCTCAAGATTTAAAAGGTATCTGGGTTTGTCTGCATTTATCTGCGGTTTTCCTCTAAATCAATGACCAATGACCAATGACCAATGACTAATGACCAATGACTACCCTTCGACTTGCTGCGGCTAAAATAAAATGACCAATGACTAATGACCAATGACTAGCCTTCGACTTGCTGTGGCTAAAATGACCAATGACTAATGACTAATGACCAATGACCAATAACTAATGACTAATGACCAATGACCAATGACCATTAACAACAGACAAAAAATGAAGAATGTGGAAGAACGGGGGCATCTGCTGACGGAACAGGTGAATGCCAACAGCGAGAATTTAGACCAACTCAGTTCGATCGAATTAGTGGATTTGTTCAACCGGGAAGACGCCCAAACCTTAAGCGCGATCGCCAGCGCCCGCGAAGAGTTGGCCCGGGCGATCGACATCGCCGCCGAATCTCTGCGTCAAGGAGGCCGCCTGTTTTACGTCGGTGCGGGGACTTCCGGGCGTTTGGGGGTACTCGATGCCGCTGAGTGTCCCCCCACCTTCTGCACCCCGCCAGAACTCGTACAAGGCATAATAGCCGGGGGTGCAGGGGCTTTGGTGCGGAGTTCGGAGGATTTGGAGGATCGGCCCGAAGATGGGGCAGAGTCGATCACCCACCGTCACATTAACAATCTCGATGTGGTAGTCGGGATTACGGCTGGAGGCACAACACCCTTTGTAGCCGGTGCCCTACAGGCGGCGCGACAGCGGGGGGCGAAGACTGTATTTATCGCCTGCGTACCCGTCGAACAGGTGAATTTTGAGGCGGATGTTGATATTCGGTTGTTGGTGGGGCCGGAAGTGCTGGCGGGCTCGACGCGCCTGAAAGCGGGTACAGTCACAAAAATGGCTTTGAATATTATTTCGACTGGCGTAATGGTAAAGTTGGGGAAGGTTTACGGCAATCGGATGGTTGATGTGGCAGTGACCAATCAGAAATTGCGCGATCGGGCGGTACGGATGTTGCAGGATTTAACTGATTTGAGCCGGGAAGAAGCGGGTTTGTTGCTAGAAAAAAGCGGCAAGTCGGTAAAATTAGCTTTGATGATGCACTGGACTAATTTGGAGATGCAGGAGTGCGATCGAATTTTGGGCGAGTTTCAAGGTAATTTGCGATCGGCCCTAGCATCAATCCAACCGTAGATTTTAGATATTTCCTCCAATTCTTTAATCTCAAATCATGACTTGCTCAGATTCGACAACAAGAATTAATCCCAAGCAAGAATCAAGAATGCAAAAATATTAGTAGGGCGTGTCGCCATTTCTAGCGACGCAAAGCGCCCTACAACATTTGAGTAAACAAACTCAACTAATAATATTTCTCTAATACCGTTCGTAGTGCGGACGACCGTTCGTTCTTAAACAGAGGACTCCACGACGCACTACAAACCGTTATTCTTAGGGTAATCCACCGGACAGAATATTACCTATTGCTCCTAATAGCTCGTTACCAGCAAAAGCCTGGTAATGCAGAGCCTCTGTTTTGTGCTACTAAACAGCCAAAAACTCAATACTAATACCGACTTTCCTCAACTATCCTACTTCATCTTCAAAATTTTCTGAGTAGCACTTTCAGACACCGGCATCACCGATAAGCGATTGCCTTTCCTCACCACCAAAACCTCCTCAGCACTAAAATTTGCTTTCAATTCATCCAAAGATATTAACTTAGCAAATTCCTCCACAAACTCAACTTTCACAGTTTGCCAGCGAGGCGCGTTAATCCGAGATTTAGCATCATAATATTCGCTATCAACATCAAATTGAGTCGGGTCAGCAATCCCAGTCTCAATAACGCGCACCAATCCGACAATGCCCGGAATTTTAGTATTAGAATGATAAAAAAATATTAAATCTCCAAGACTCATTTCCCGCAGAAAATTGCGCGCTTGATAGTTGCGAACACCGTCCCAAATTGAAGTACGATCGCTCTTCAAATCCGCAATACTATAAACATCCGGTTCCGACTTCATCAACCAATAATTCATAGATAATTAAAAATTGCTATTTTGTTACTAATATTTAGGGCTTGCTGATATCGTGTCCGGTCAATTGACATATCTAAGATTGGTTCGTAGTGCGGACTTTAGTTTGCTCCCGGATTGCGGACTAAAGTCCAATCGCACTGATCAAGTGAGCAAAAAAAATCTGTAAGGCAAGATATACATAGATAATTTCCTTACAAACCAAAATCTCTCTCTCCATTATGCCAAATCGTGCGTGCATTCTCAAGCAACAATTTTTGCCCTGGTTGCCTCACCTTGGGAGAAACTGCTGCCAGATTCGTTAGTCCAGAAGATTCTAGCGAAGCAGAAGATAACCTACTACCAAAGCGTCTACACACCGATAGTCACCTTGTGGGCGATGATATCCCAGGTATTCTCACCTGATAAAAGTTTGAGTCAAGCCGTGAAGCGGATGAGTACGTAGCCCAGGGTGGCGGGAATCAAGCCTGCTTCTTCTGACACCGGGCATAGAGTAAAGCAGGGTGAACGCATCTAAATTTAACATTAACAGAATATGGTATATTGGAGAATAATTATTGAGTACCTACAAAACATTTAATCAGAGTTCGCCCTGTATGAAACTCAAACCTAAAATTACCATTTTCGACCATTTTTCCGGCTGAGAACACCCAAGAATTGAGCGAACAAAACATCATCAATTAATGGATATTATCATGACTCAATTTGTGCGGTAATTTGCGGTGCTGATACATGGGTGGATATCGAAAGTTACGGGCGCAGCTCAACACGAATGGTTAGTTAAAGAAACTTTTAGAATTGCCGAATGGTATCGAGACATGACACAATTGTGCGAGTATTTTCCCGCCTCAAACCTGAGCAATTTCAGAAATGTTTTTTGAATTGGATTCAATCAATCTATTAGTTGCTTCAATCCAGGAGAAGTAATCGCAATTGATGGCAAAACTCTTCGCCATTCTTACGATCGGGTAGGAGACAAAAAAGCGATTCATATGGTCAGTGCTTGGGCGACCAGTCAAAGATTAGTTTTAGGACAAGTTAAAGTTGATAAAAAGTTCAATAAAATCACAGCAATTCCGGCTTTAATCAAAGTATTAGAATTAAAGGTCAGCATTGTCACGATTGATAATCTGGGCTGTCAAAAGTCAGTTGTGAAGTCAATTGTCGAACAAGGAGGAGATTACGCGATCACCTTAAAAAATAACCAACCATCCTTATATGCCAGAGTATAAGCGTTGTTTAAACAAGCAAATAGACAAGGATTTTCTGGCTTGACACATACAGCTTGTTCAACAAAAAAAGAGAGTAATCATGGTCGCTCAGAAATCCGACATCACAACCATGTTAAGTGACATCAAAGGGCAGATTTAACCCGAAAATCAATGGAAGAAGCTTCATAGTATAGGTCTGATAGAATCCGTAAGAATAGTCCAGGGAAAAACAACTATTAAAACTCGTTATTATATTAGTAGCTTACCAAATGATGCTCAAACATTTGGTGAATCAGTCCGCAGTCATTGGGAAGAAAAATTATTTACATTGGGTATCAGATATAGATTTTCGTGAAGATGATTGTCGGATCGGAAAAGATAATGCTCCGCAAAATTTTGCGACAATCAGACATATCTCGTTTAATCTTTTGATAATAAAAAAATTCAAAAACTGGAACAAAGAATAAGCGACTTCGAGCTGGTGGGATGATGACTATTTGACTAAGATTCTCGCTGTGGCAGTTAAATAAATTCTCACAAATAACTCATTAATCAATATTATACAATTTGTAAATAGTGGTTGTAATATTTTTATTTTCTCAAATTTTGCATTAAGTAAAAACCACTATTAATCAGTTCTTCTTTTATTTAAAAAGTCATTACAAAGCGTGTCTGTAGCTTCTAAGAATGGTGAATTTATCTCAAAATATACTCACCACTGATGAACAGTGTTCAATAAGAGGTGTTCCCCCTGCTTAATGGATCGATCGCGCAACAGTATACCTTTGTTCGATCGCAAACGAGCTGTTGTTATAGCATAGATATGCTTTCCCTTCCAGCTCGTTTCCAAACTTTGATTCGATCGGTAAAATACGACCAATATCTGTCAGTATAGAAATACATATTCGATCGATCGCAAAGAGGCCACCGTGCAACCCGTAGACTTTACAACTTTAACCGCAGCTTGCAGCGAACTGCGAGCCCAATGGCTGCCAGCGCGCCTAGAACAAGTCTACCAGCGCGATCGATTTACCGTGTCCCTGGCCCTCCGCACCATGAAAGGGCGCGGCTGGATAGACCTTTCCTCCCATCCAACAGCAGCCCGCATCTGTGTCGGCGACCCCCCGCCCCGCATTCCCGACACCTTCACCTTCAGCGAACAACTGCGCCACCAACTGTGCGGCTTAGCCTTAGTTTCCATCGCCCCCGTGTCCCCTTGGGAAAGAGTCATCGACTTGCAATTCGCCAAACGTCCCGGCGAAGGAGCACTTTGGCATCTCTACGCCGAAATCATGGGCAAATACAGCAACATCATCCTCACCGCCAGTGACAATCTCGTTGTCACCTGCGCCCACCAAGTCGGCATAAAACAATCCAGCGTCCGCCCAGTCCAAACCGGGCAACCCTACGAATTGCCCCCTTCTTTGACCGATGCAGTGCCAAGCGCGATCGAACCTCAAAACCGCTGGCAAGAACGAATTAGCCTGGTTCCCGGACAATTAAAGACCAATCTGTTGAAGAATTACCGAGGGTTGAGTAAAAACTTAGTAGTGTCCATGATTCGATCTGCCTCTTTAGACCCCGAACAATCCACCGACAGCCTCAATCCCCACCAATGGCAGCAACTATTTCAGCGCTGGCTGTACTGGTTGCAATGCCTAGAAAACTCCAAATTCCAACCCAATTTGACCCCCGAAGGCTACAGCGTCATCGAGTGGCCAAAACCCGACGAAAAACAGCCAGAATCTGAATCTGAAAAGGAATCTAATTCCCCCAATCTGTTACATCAGCTACATCCGCTACAAAATCCGCTGCCGAACTCTTCCGTCCAAGAATTACTCAACAGCTACTACACCGGCGAAATCAACCAACAACTATTCGCCCAACTGCGGCATCAACTTACCCAAAAACTCAACAACATCCTCGCAAAACTGCGCCTCAAAGCCAACACATTTAAAGAACGCTTGCAGCAATCGGCAGGCGCAGACATCCACAAATCCCAAGCCGACTTGCTAATGGCAAACTTGCAGCATTGGCAACCAGGAATGAAATCAATTTCCCTCCCCGACTTTGAAACCGAAAAACCAATTACCATTCCCCTAAACCTAGAAAAAAACGCCGTTCAAAACGCTCAAGCAATCTACAAAAAACACCAAAAACTTAAAAGAGCCCGCATAGCAGTAGAGCCTTTGTTAGCCGCGGTACAAGAAGAAATCGACTATTTGGAACAAGTCGAAGCCGCGCTTTCGGTACTCGAAACCTACCGCAACACCCAAGATTTGCAAACCCTCGCCGAAATTCGCGAAGAACTGATCCAGCAAAAATATCTAGTTGTACCAGATTACCGTGGCAGTGACAAAAATGCTGCGATCGAATTTCACCGCTACCAAACCCCCAGCGGCTTTGAATTATTAATCGGGCGCAACAACCGCCAAAACGACCAACTCACTTTTCGTACCGCCACCGACTACGACTTGTGGTTCCACACCCTAGAGATTCCCGGAAGTCACGCCTTGCTGCGTCTGACACCCGGTAATGTCGCCCAAGAAACCGATTTGCAATTTGCGGCCGACATGACTGCATACTACAGTCGCGCCCGCCACAGCGAACAAGTTCCCGTGGTTTATACAGAACCGAAATATGTATATAAGCCGAAAGGTGCAAAACCTGGTATGGTTGTCTACAAACAAGAGCGGATTGTCTGGGGCAGACCGCAGCAAGCCCCCGCATGATTATGATGTACGCGGTGACAACTAAAAGACAATAAGTTCGATCGTTCCGACTTCAGTTTTCCAACAATCCGAGGACTAAATTCCTCACTACAAACCTCAAAAATCTCTATTCAATGTAAAGTTGTATTACAAAAAAATAAATTTTGTTGCAAAAGTACCGCTTAAGAGAGATGATATCTGTCTTAGAACCCGCTGCAAAGAAACGTGCAACTCGGGTTTCCTCGCCGTGAGAAAAACACTGTGGGAAAAACAACGGATTTAACTATTTGTGCAGACCAGCTTTAGCTAAAGCTGGTCATTTCTGTTGAAACAAAACACAAGATTGCCCAAATTGCCTTTCTATCTGGAAATTATCTGCTATAGCGTGCGTTATCTGCCTGAAATTAACGGTTGACTTATTAAATTATCAGCGTCAATCAGTGTTTGTACGCTGGAAATATGCGGTTAACAGAGCGAATATTGATGCAATGCAAGTTTAAAGATTTACACTACCACTATCAATCTAATTAGAGCTTATTTCAGCGCAAAAAAAGGTGCGGGGGCGCACCTTATACATACAACTCCTAGAAAGTAAACGTCGTTCTGATGACTCCAATCACCAAATCAGAATTATCATTATTGTGATCCGGAGCAGTCAGCCAAATCACACCAGGAGTGACGGAAATATTGTCGCTCAACTTAAACTGATAGAAACCTTCAATGTGCAGCGAAGTATCCTTATCTTCCGGTAAACTCCGATTAGTAGAACTCGTCACGCGAGGCTCCATACCAACCAGAATTCCCGCCACATTTCCTTCTTTCAACAAATCAGGAAAAGCCAAAGTAGCTGCCCAGTTCCAGATTTTTTGGTCTCCCCGCTGCACAGAACCAGTAGGAGTAGCCAAGTTCGATAAAATGCGCTGGTTGGTGTAACCCGCCCAACCGCCAAGAGCAATTCGGCGACCAAGTTTCAACGAAGCTTGCGCGCCGTAGGAATTGCTAGAAACAGGCAGATTGCTATCGCTGTCAATTCCGAAGGAACCGAGACGCGCCGGGAAATTAGAAGCATTGCTCCCCGTACCGGTCACGAAATTGTAGGAATTAACGTAAGTTAAACCTATAGCAAAGCTGTCGCTCGGTTTGAAAGTCAACTGAGCCAAACCGCCGTAAGAACCGTTGAACAAACCGTTACCCCGCGTCGGGTTGGCGGCGTTGCCGGCCAAATATCCTAAACTCAGTTCGAGTTTTTCCCCAAACTGATGCCGCAGAGCGATGCCAGAACCGCCAGTCAAATAGTAAATCGGGTTGCGAGTACCGAAGTTGGAAAGAGCGCCACTACCGCCATCTCCGTCAAAGTAAGGGTTGACTGTGTTGGTAAAATCATCAGCAGCGCCGGCGTTGGCTTCTAGAATTACAGTAGTGTTTTTGCCTAGAGGGAATTGGTAAAGCAGCGCATCTAAACCAACAGTATTGCTAGCCTCGCCGAAAGGCCCGGCATTAAACCGCAATTCCCCTTCAGCGGTTTTGGTATTGTTAGTAGAAAACGAACCTAAATTCAAAACTTGCAGTCGAGTTCTCAGCAAGTCTTTACCTGAGAAACTCGTATCAAAATTGAGACGAACCCTGCTACCAAAAGCTGTGGTTCTATCAGCTTTGCGGCCTTCAGCATCATCTCCGGTGGCGATACCGGTCACAGCAAATACCACTTCGCCGTTGAGTTTAGTAGTAGTCGAAAACTGATTTGCTTCTAATTCAGAAGTGCGCGCTTCCAAAGCATCGACGCGACCGCGCAAAGTTGCCAATTCCGCTGCAAATTCTTCTTGCAACCTTTGGATAGAAGCTAAATCTTCTTTGGTTGCTAAATTTCCCGTACCACCTCTAATCAGTTCGGTAACTTTATCCAAACAGGCGTTTAAACCGGCTGCGAACTCGTAGCGAGTCATGGCTCGGTTGCCGCGGAAAGTGCCGTCAGGATAGCCAGCTATGCAACCGTAGCGCTCTACTAAGGATTGCAAAGCTTGGAACGCCCAATCTGTGGGGCGCACGTCGGACAGTTGCGAAACTGAGGTTACTTGGCCGGCTGCATCTTCGCTGTCTTCTGCGCTGTATTGGTTGATTTGTTCTAAAAGATTTGATTGCGCTTGAGGTTGGGTGCCCGGAGGGGTTGATTGGGAAATCTCCTCGGGTTGTGCGGCAGGTTTTTCGGCGCTTAAATTGGTCGGTGCGGCGGGTGGCGTGGCGCTTGTGTTGGCGGGCGCGACTGCGGGGATTTCCTCTGCGACAGGTTGTTGGGCGCTTAAGTCTGCTGCTGCAACTGCGGGTTGGGTTTCGCTTGTGTCTGCTGCAACTGGGTTTTCCGGTGCTTTTGTCTGTTGGGTAACTGGGGTTACTGTTGCTGCTAGGTTTTCTTTGTCAATAGTTTCAACAGTTAAGTTAGTGGCTAGTGACGTTGGTTCGGCTGTCACGGCTGCTGTTTCAGGCTGTGCTTGCTCGATGGCAGCACCTGCTAATTCTAATTGATTGGCTTGAGCTACCGGGGCTATTTCTACAGGTTGCTCTGCTGCTAGGGCTGTCGAAGATACTACTAAACTTGCTGCTAATACAGCAGGACTGACTAAAAGTCCTTTCCACAAAAATTTGGACATTTTTTCCTCACACCACGTTAGTTCGATCGCCCGTTCCGAAGAGTTAGCCGATCGCAAATCCTTTACACTATTGCCCCTAATAGTATTTTTTGTCAACAATCTGGCGAATCGTTGCCGCACTAGGCAATTTGGCCAGCCCCAAATTTGACAAAAACCTCGTTGATTCCCAAAATTCTTGGTTTGAACTATCCCAAAAAATGGGTACAAACACCCCACGCTGGTGAGACTCCTGTTCGAGCTCCCAGATTAATCCGTGGAGTAAATCTCAAACTTGTTCGCTCGCGAAGTCGAAGAATCTCAAATCGAGTCGCCTACGTAGAAACGCGGTTAATGGCTCGATACTGCGTCAGTAATCTCTCGGTAAGACTAATATTGACAGAACTGGCGCTAATAAATCGTTCGATCGACTACATAAAGTGAAAAAACTCAAATACGCCCTAGTTCATGAATGGTTGACACCCTTGGCTACCGGCGGTTCGGAACTCGTAGTGCAGGAAATCCTCAAATACGTAAATGCTGATGTCTATGCCCTCATCGACTTTGAATCAGCCAATCCCGAAAGCTATCTTTTTCAAAGACAGATTGGTACAACATTCTTGCAGGGCTTTCCTGCAGCCCGCAGCGGCGTGCAAAAATATTTGCCATTTCTGCCCGTCGCGATCGAACAACTAGATCTGCGAGCCTACGACATCATCCTCTCATCATCCCACGCCGTCGCCAAAGGCATCCTCACCAGCCCCCAGCAACTGCACGTATGCTACTGCCACACACCCATGCGCTACGCTTGGGACTTAACTTTTGACTACTTACGTAATAGCAAAGCCGGACGGGGCATCTTGGGCCTGATGACGCGATATTTGTTGCACCGACTGCGGCAGTGGGATGTAATTTCCGCCAACCGCGTCGATTATTTCATCGCCAACTCCCAACACACGGCGCGCCGAATTTGGCGGTGCTACCGGCGGCGCGCTGAGGTAATTTATCCGCCGGTAAATATCGATCGATTTGCCTTGCTGGAGCAAAAACAAGATTTTTACGTGACAGTTTGCCGGTTGGTAAGTTACAAAAACGTAAGTGCGATCGTCCAAGCATTCAATCAACTCGGGCGCAATCTAATTGTCATCGGCACCGGCCCAGAATTAGAAATGCTCCGGCAAATCGCCAAACCCAACGTACAATTGCTCGGCCACCAGCCCGCCTCCGCAGTCGAAAAATATATGGCCGAGGCAAAAGCCTTTGTCTATGCAGCTTGTGAAGATTTTGGCATAGCTTTAGTAGAAGCTCAAGCTTGCGGGACACCAGTAATTGCCTATGCAGCAGGCGGCGCTTTGGAGACAGTGCTCGACATTCGCCAACACCCAGAGACGGGGACAGGTTTATTTTTTCCCTCCCAAACCGCAGCAGGATTAATCGAAGCTGTCAAGGAATTTGAGCAGTTGCAAGGCAAATTTTCCCCGGAAATGGGACGGTTGCGCGCCTCCGGGTTTGCCCCCGAAGTCTTTGAGCAGCGCTATCTAGCTTTTGTGGAACAGTGCTATCAGGAATTTCAATCCCGCGATTTTACCAAGTCTGAGAGTTGAGAGGGGGAGAGAGGGAGAGTGGGAAAATATTCCATAATTGCTTCCGAAGCCCTCAAAACCTCTCTAAATAAGTACCTTGTCTATTCTTCCTTCTTCCTTCTTCTTTCTTCCTTCTTCCCGCGATTTTACCAAGTCTGAGAGTTGAGAGGGGGAGAGAGGGAGAGTGGGAAAATATTCCGTAATTGCTTCCGAAGCCCTCAAAACCGCTCTACATAAGTACCTTGTCCATTCTTCCATCTTCCATCTTCCATCTTCCATCTTCCATCTTCCATCTTCTGAATGCAGAAAATTGAGTATTGGAAACATAATTCAGAGAACAAAGCGTCTTGAGGCTTTATGATCGAGACTGTGTGTGGTGTGAAGTGAAGGAGTAAGATGACTGCCGACAGCCAACTAATCTCCGTTAAGGTAATTCGAGCGATCGCGAGACGCGGTTTTGGGCCTGTCCTCGACGGAGACAGACGCATAACTCGTTCTCTACAGAGTCTCGACGGAGAATTTTTCAAGCGGCTATTTGATATCCTGTTTTCCTCATCGGTTCTGCTCCTGTTTGCTCCGGTTTATCTGCTTTTGGCTCTTTCGATCGCCTTAAGCTCGTCCGGGCCTATTTTTTACGTACAGGAACGAGTAGGCAAAAACCGTAAAATGTTTTATTGCCTTAAATTCAGAACGATGGTGGAAAATGCGGACGATATATTGCTGGAAATCATGGAAAAATCCCCGCATTTGCGTCAAGAGTTTGAGGACAATTTCAAACTCAAACAAGACCCTCGAATTACCTGGATTGGAAGATTTTTACGAATGACCAGTTTGGACGAATTTCCCCAGTTTTGGAATGTTTTAAAAGGAGATATGAGCGTCGTCGGGCCGAGACCTCTAGTTGAAGAAGAACTGCCGAAATACGGCCGTCACATCAACAAAATTCTCACCATCAGACCTGGAATTACAGGCTTGTGGCAAGTGTCCGGTCGCAACGACATTCCCTATCCCCAGCGAGTCCAAATCGACCTCTATTACGCCAAGGACAAAAACCTTTGGATGGATATGTGGATTCTTTTCAAAACAATTGGAGTTGTGATTTTTCCCAAAAATAACGGCGCATATTAATTATTGTCCGCAGTCAGCAATCGGTAGTTAGTTTTGTTTGTTACTGGCCGCTGATGCTGACTACTGACAGCAAGTGGCAAACTCTTTGTCAAAACATTCACCTTTTGTTGATGACGATCGCACAATTGTGAGTTAATCTAGAGCTTGAGAATACGATCGCCAGGGAACAACATCCTCTGGCCCGAACGTCCCAAATTAATTAACACAGCCTGTAAAAGGAAAATCAGATGACGCAACGCAAGCGAGCGCTAATAACAGGTATTACAGGTCAAGACGGCTCCTACTTGACCGAATTACTTTTAGATCAAGGATATGAAGTTCACGGCATTATCCGGCGGAGTTCTAGTTTCAATACCGATCGCATAGATCACATTTATGTCGATCCTCACAGCGCGGACGCACAGTTATTTCTGCACTACGGCGACTTAACCGACGGCACTACTCTGCGCCGGATTTTAGAAGAAGTTCAGCCGGTAGAAATTTATAACTTAGGCGCTCAATCCCACGTCAGAGTCAGTTTTGACTCGCCGGAATATACGGTTGACACAGTAGGAATGGGAGTATTGCGCCTGCTAGAAGCAATTCGGGACTACCAGCGCCGCACGGGCATAGAAGTGCGGTTTTATCAAGCAGGTTCTTCGGAAATGTTTGGTTTGGTGCAGGAAGTTCCGCAGAAGGAAACAACTCCTTTTTATCCCAGAAGTCCCTACGCCTGCGCTAAAGTTTACGCTCACTGGCAAACAGTAAATTATCGCGAATCTTACGGACTTTTTGCCTGCAACGGCATCTTGTTCAACCACGAATCTCCCCGTCGCGGCGAAACTTTTGTAACTCGCAAAATTACTCGCGCCGTTGCCAGAATTGTCGCCGGCAAGCAGAAAAAGATTTACTTGGGCAATCTCGATTCCAAGCGGGACTGGGGCTATGCTAAAGACTACGTGCGGGCAATGTGGCTGATGCTGCAACAAGACAAACCGGACGATTATGTCATTGCTACTAACGAGACCCATTCGATTAAAGAATTTCTCGATTTAGCCTTTAATTACGTCAATTTAGATTGGCAAAAATATGTCGAGTTTGACGAACGCTACTTGCGTCCGGCAGAAGTGGAACTGTTGATTGGCGATTCAACTAAGGCGCGGCAGCAGTTAAATTGGGAACCGTCTGTAACTTTTGAAGAGTTAGTGCATTTGATGGTAGATGCTGACATCACAGCTTTAGAAAAGCAGGAACGAGGTTCTGGTAACGGATTTGATTGATGCGGCGAAACTAAGCAGTCACCGCGACTGCTTGACAGCTATTTTCGTTCAACAAAATTGGTAGTTGGGCGATCGCTCGTCCTAGTTGAGTTAATGTAGATCCACTAGGGCGAGTTTGGTTATATTTTTACTGAGCAGGAAAAACAAGCGCGATCGCTCCAAGTTGTGTAGCGGTGGCATTTTTAGACAGAAAATTGTCGATCGACCTTTATTGAAAATCCCGAGGATCAAATTATGACAAGCTTGGATTTAAGCAACAAGCGCATTCTAGTCACCGGTGGCGCGGGTTTCCTAGGCCGTCAGGTAATCGACCAGTTAGTCAAAACAGGGGCGGATGCTGATAAAATTTCGGTAACGCGATCGCGCGACTGCGACCTCCGCGTCATGGAAAACTGCAAGCGCGCCGCCGACCAACAAGACATCATCATACACTTAGCAGCCCACGTTGGCGGCATTGGTTTAAACCAACTCAAACCGGCAGAACTATTTTATGACAATTTAATGATGGGCGCGCAACTAATCCACGCAGCCTACGAAACAGGAGTCGAAAAATTCGTCTGCGTCGGTACCATTTGCGCCTATCCCAACTTAACCCCAGTTCCCTTCAAAGAAGACGACCTGTGGAACGGATATCCCGAAGTAACCAACGCACCTTACGGAATAGCAAAAAAAGCCTTATTAGTGCAACTGCAATCCTACCGCCAGCAGTACGGATTCAACGGTATCTACTTGCTACCAGTCAATTTGTACGGCCCGGAAGATAACTTTGACCCGAAAAGTTCCCATGTAATTCCTGCATTAATTCGCAAAGTCTACGAAGCCCAAGAAAGGGGAGACAAAACACTGCCAGTTTGGGGAGATGGCAGCCCCAGCCGCGAGTTTTTGTATTCCACAGATGCAGCGCGGGGAATTGTGATGGCAACTCAATCTTATAATCAATCTGACCCGGTTAATTTGGGAACAAATAGTGAAGTTAAAATTCGCGATTTAGTGGAAACCATTTGCGAATTGATGGGATTTGAGGGAGAAATTGTTTGGGAAACAGACAAACCGAACGGTCAGCCGCGCCGCTGTTTGGATACCCAAAGGGCTAAGGAAAGGTTTGGTTTTGTGGCAGAAGTGGGCTTTAAGGAAGGCTTGAGAAATACGATTGATTGGTATCGAAAACACGCAGCGTAAGTCGGAAAAACTGGTTTCTTGAAGAAGCCGGTTTTTTTTAGGAGGCGTTGCTGATTCGCGGTATGAATCAACTTTTCATTTGATGTTACAAAACCGATCGTACTTGGTTTATAAGAATTTGAAAATCTTTATTTAATTCATAGGGTTTCCGGCTGCATCGTCAGGTTATAAATTAGAGGGTAATTCATGAATTATTTTTACAAGTCACCACCGATATCGGTGCAATTTTCAGTTGTTCGATTCACAGTCAACAGTCAACAGTCAACAGTCAACAGTTAACATCATGAGGAGTGCAACCGGAATTGATATCATACCAGTATTCAGCAACGCCGGAGAATCATTGTTCTGATATAATCGGAACCAAAAATTAATTTACCGATAGTATTAAAGGAAAACAGGTTGTGCAAACTATAAAATTAGGTGCATCGGGTTCCGATGTTGTTAAACTGCAAAAACGCTTGCAGGAGTTAGGTTTGAATCCAGGAAGTGCAGATGGTCAATTTGGGCCAAAAACTGAAGCATCCCTTAAACAGTTTCAAAGCAATCAAGGGTTTTTGGCTGACGGAATTGCGGGCCCGAAAACGCTAGCTGCTTTGTTCCCCGGAGAACCTTTGCGGTTGTCACTTTTATCAGACAGGGCGATCGGGCTAATTTTAGAATTCGAGGTTGGCGGCGGGCGGGAATATTACGAAAAGCTGTTGCAGCGTCCAACTTGGCCGGAAGCAGCATCGGGAATTACGATCGGCATCGGTTACGATTTAGGTTACAACAGTGTAGAAGTTTTTAACCAAGATTGGTATCAATTAGGAGATGCAGATCAAAAACGTTTGAGTAAATGCTGCGGCTTGAAAGGAGAAGCTGCAAAAAGCCGTTTAGCTAGCGTGCGAGACATTCTTATTTCTTGGGAATTAGCGTGGGAAGTTTTTAATATTGTAACTATCCCGAAATTTTACAATTTTACTAAAGAAGCATTTCCCGGTTTTGAAGAATTGCCGCCAGATGTTCAAGGTGGATTGGTAAGTTTGGTGTTCAATCGCGGCACGAGTATGGAAGGAAACCGCCGCCGGGAAATGCGTGCAATCCGGGATTTAGTGCAGAAAAAAGATGTGAAGGGCATTGCTGAACAAATCCGGGAAATGAAACGGATTTGGGTGGGTACGAGTATTGCAAGAGGTATCAACAGGCGGCGGGATGCGGAAGCGGATTTAATCGAGCAAAGTGCTTAGATTGATCGGCTCAGAGGTCATTTCATCTGCCGCTAATAGGGCGTAAGATTAAATGAACCGCTTCGCCTAACGCGGCTTCGCGGTTCGATCGTTCTATGATATAATAGGAATAGCTCGAATTAAATCATATAAAATTGACATTTTGTAATAGCCATGATTGCCGATCGCACTTCAAATTATATCTCCCCGGAAGAGTATCTGAAGTTAGAAGAAGTCAGTCCCCTCAAACACGAGTATATTCAGGGCGAAACCTATGCAATGGCTGGTGCAAGTGACGCTCACGTGACAGTTGCCGGCAACTTATTTGCTCTTTTGAGAAATCACGTGCGGGGTAGTGGCTGTCGCGTTTATATGTCCGACATGAAAGCCAGGATTGAATCGAAGAATATTTACTACTATCCTGACGTGATGGTAACGTGCGATGAACGGGACAAATCATCTCAATCTTTTAAAAGATATCCTTGTTTAATTGTCGAGGTGTTGTCTAATGGTACTGAAGGATTCGATCGGGGCGATAAGTTTGCTGACTATCAAGAATTAGAAACGCTGCAAGAGTATGTGTTAATTAGCCAAAAACGTGAGCGGGTAGAGTGTTTTCGCCGTAATGCTGAAGGGTTGTGGGTTTTGTATTCCTATACTCAAGGCAGCGAAATTCACTTGGCTAGCGTAGATTTTCGCACAGGTATTGAGGCTATCTATGAGGATGTAATTTTTACTAAGGAAGATTCAGAAACAGAAATTGACGAAGTGCGATCGAGGGGATAAATGGAAAGTGCGATCGCACCTCAGTTAAGGAAGAGCGATCGCTTTTGATATATTTAAAATGCCAGCAAGAAAGCGGCGATCATTTGTAAGATATGGATGACAGACTCAATAGACAATCCCAGTGAGCCGGCCAAGGAGCCGATCGCTGTCGCTATTTCCGTAACACCGGCACCTGAACTGATTAAAGCTATCAACTGGCTCATAATTTCAATAACAGCGGGTACGCTAGTAACCAAGCCAAACAGAGCCGCAACAGAACCAGCTCCAACCTCAACATAATCAGCTCCAGCCTTGAGAGCTTCGAGTAGTCCCGTGAGCTGCGCGATCGCGTCTGGGCCTTGGGTGTGAATGTAATTTAAAATTTGTGTGATTGCTGCTACGAGTGCATCCATACTTATTTCCTTTTAGGGTCAAATACCTACGATAAATCAATACTCTTAGTCAACTAGCTGAAAAAGCAGTTCAAAAAATAGTCTTATCATTTCTAACAAACTCAAATCATTTCTCATCTTGGTTCCTACATTATTCTGCTTTTTAATTCAATATGTTAGATAAAATCAAGATTTTAAATAACCAGCCACTCAAAAGTAACATGACTGAAACTGCAAAAGCAGCAGCATTTTCGGGAATTCCCGAAATCTTGTGGCATCCCGTGTAAATCATTAAAACTGTGTAAGTTATAGCCACAACCATAACTATAACGATAATTTCAAGATTCGTTATTCCTAAAAGACTACTCATTAATAGCAATAATGACGCAGGAACTAAAGCGACACCAGCAATGAATATATCCCCTTCAAAGCTGCCATATCCCCGAAATAGTTTTCGCGTCAAAAAACTAGCCCCTGCTATACTCAAAAAATTAGCAACGCTGGCAAGTATCAAATTAAATAATGAGCTATCGATCGAAAATTGTGTTAAATATTTTTGGCACGCGAATACAAAGCAAACTACATAGGCTATTCCAAAAGCAATTCCAACTCCTAAAGCACGTTCCTTGCCTAACCCTTGAAAAAAAACTGGAAGACCGCCAACAGGGTTAATTAGAAAAATTTTTAATCCTTGGATAGCGTCATTAAGAGTGGATTTAACTTTGCTTGCGACTTCACTAGCCACTTCATTTGGATTTTCTTTTTCGTTCATGATTAATTAGTGCTATAAGTATTTTTGTGTTATATTTTGTTGCAAAAAAGCCATAAAATATTTTTTTGACTCTTACAGCATTATGCAAAGCCAGTTGATTTATTAACTTTTCCCAGTAATTTTTCTCACAATTTTTCTATGCTTATCAATGACATCAGCCACCTCTTTGACTGTCTCCTTTTGTTCTTGCGACAGCGGACATTTTAGCTTAGGTTCTCTTTTGGGTTGGTCAGCCATGAGCTTAATACTCCAATGTTGTGCTATATTTCATTAGCGGAAAATGCTCGCTTATCTTTGGATAATATCATTATATTCACAGTGATATCCAGTCATAAAACGTCAGACAATGTAAGTTGTTGTACCTGACGCTAACTCTCAAAAAAAGTCAAATGTTGCCATCCATGTCATAAAATGTCATAAAATAGCAGGTATAATAAGCAAAACCCCTAAACTTAAGTCACCGATGGACGTTAAAGAAGTCTTGAGATTTGCCGATGACCTGGTTTTCGCTAAGACGGGAGAACATTTGGAGGATCTGCAAGAAGCTATCCTGGGGGGTGTATGGGAAGGTCAAAAATACTCTCAAATCGCAGAAGCATCGCATTGTAGCGAAGGTCACGTCAGGAATGTAGCTTCAAAATTATGGAAGCGTTTATCAAATGTCTTAGGTGAAGAAGTTACTCCATCGAATTTACGCTCGGCACTTGAGAGACGACAATTATTCATCGTATCATCAAATTTTGGCAATGATTTTCTACACATTGGTAACGTCAATGTTTGTACAGATACCCAAGCTTCAGAAATTCAAAAAACCCGATCGCCCTCAGCCCCCACCTCAGACACATCCCAACCTCAAACCAGACTAGACTTAGCAGACGCACCTCATATTTCATCATTCTGCGATCGCACATCCGAACTCGCCACCCTGGAACAATGGATCGTCCAAGAAAAGTGCAACCTCGCAGCAATATCAGGAATAAGCGGCATTGGCAAAACCGCACTTTCCCTCCACCTCATCCCACAAATTCAGCATAACTTTGAATGCGTCATCTGGCGAAGTCTCCGCCACTCCCCACCCTTAAAAACAACCCTAAAAAATCTCCTAAAATTTCTCTTAAATAAACCCGAAATCGAACTCCCTAGCAGCATACCCGATCGACTTTCCTTGTTAATGGAATATCTGCGAAAAAACCGCTGTCTCATTATCCTCGACGACGTGCAAACCATTCTCAGCAGCGGACAATTAGCAGGAAATTACCGCCCCGAATGCGAAAATTACAGCATCCTCTTCAGACAAATCGGAGAAACAACCCACAACAGTTGCTTAATTCTCAATAGTTGGGAACCACCCAGAGAAATTACCGCATTAAAAGAATAAAAATCACCAGTTCGCAGCTTACAACTCAAAGGCATAGGTGCAGTAGCAGCCGAAATTTTTCGACAAAAAAGTTTACTCAATCCAGAAACATGGGAAAACCTAATTAACACCTACCGAGGCAATCCATTGTGGTTAAAAATAGTCGCCACCACCATTCAAGAAATATTCCGAGGTAGGGTTGCAGAATTTTTGAAATATGATATGCTATTTTTAGGGGAAGAATTGGCAGCAACATTGCACCCACAGATAAATCGTTTGTCAGAATTAGAAAAAAAACTAATCTGTCGCCTCAGCCGAGAAGCAAATTCAGTTTCAAGAGAGCAATTGCTACAAGATGCCGATTTATCGCCCTCCGAGTTATTCAACGGGCTGCAATCTTTGGGGAGGCGATCGTTAGTTGAAATAGAAGAACAGGAGAATGAAACGTTATTCAGCGTTTGTCCTGTGGTGAGACAATATGTGCTCTCAAATCCAGTTTGTTGATACTTTCCGACAGTCCGACAGTCCGGGAGTCCGGCAGTCCGACAGCCCGACAGCCCGACAGTCCGGCAGGGGTTGAAACCCCTGCCTCAAAGCTAAAGTCGGTTAAAACTGATATCTTGCAGCAATATCAATAAGAGGATTTTTCGTGGGGTCGGGCGGGTTTATAGAACCTATTTGCAAGCTTTAAGGCTGTTGGCGAACCCGTCCCTACGGCTAATTGAGAATGGTGCAAGATATCAGTTAAAACCGACTGCAGAGTGTGATGGAAATGCAATTAATTGTAGTCCTCTTTTAGAGGACTTTCGCTGTGAGACAGGGGTTTTCAACCCCTGTCGGACTGGAAGTCAAACGAGAGATTCGATCGCAAATATGAATACTGCTGAACCTTCATTAACTAAAACTGAATTAAGAAAATCGTTCCTCAAAACCCGCAAATCCCTATCAGCACAAGAGTGGAGAGAAAAGAGCACGAGCCTCTGCAATCACCTGCAAAACTCGCCCCTATTCGCCCAAGCAAAAACAATCCTCGCCTACTTCAGTTGTCGCCAAGAACCAGATTTAAGTCCCTTGTTTGCAACACCGCGCAAATGGGGATTTCCCCGCTGTGTCGGGAAAGAGCTATCATGGCACGTTTGGCAGCCCGGAGACGCTTTACATAGTGGAGCTTACGGCATCCTAGAACCACTGCCTGATGCTCCAAAAATAGATTGTTCAGAAGTAGATTTAATCCTCGTACCCGCCGTTGGTTGCGATGTTCGCGGCTATCGCTTGGGTTACGGCGGCGGCTATTACGATCGAATGCTGAGTTTACCAGAGTGGCGAGCGAAAATGACGATCGCCACAATCTTTGAATTTGCCTTGCTAACCCAGCTACCAGCCGACTCTTGGGACAAACCGCTGCACGGAGTTTGCACCGAAAGCGGGTTAAAAATGATACAGCAAAAATCTTAAAGGTCGATCGAGCAATAAATTTTTAATAATTAGCAGGATGTCGGCTCAAACGATCGCAGCAAAATTGGTTTGCAGCATCGGACTTCAATCTTCATAAAAATCTGAGGACTGAAGTCCCCACTACAAACTTATACAAACTTATAACAGTTATTTTACAAGACATGATATTATCCCTAGAGCCATCTTTAGTTCTCAGTATAGTTTAACCTAAAATCCAAAATCTAAAATCTAAAATACTATGGCCCAGCGCTACGTTCGAGTTAAAACAACACAAGGACACATCCATTACGGTTTGCTGCAACTGAGCCACAGCGTTCAAGTATTTGATGCACCTCCCTGGTTAAAAGGACAACCAACAGATTTGGAACTCCAACCAGATACTTACCAAATTCTTGCCCCTTGCTCTCCCTCAAAAATTGTAGCCGTCGGCAAAAATTATGTCGATCACGCCGCCGAAATGGGTACTCCAGTACCCGAAGAGCCGCTGCTATTTTTTAAGCCGCCCAGCGCTATCATCCCCGCAGGTGGAGCGATTCGCTATCCGCAGCAATCGGAAAGGGTAGACTACGAAGGAGAATTGGCCTTGGTAATTGGCGAACATTGTAGCAACTGCACTCCCGAACAAGCACACGGCAAGATTTGGGGCTATACCATCGCCAACGACGTGACAGCCAGAGATTTGCAAAAGCGGGACAACCAGTGGGCGAGGGCGAAAGGGTTCGATACATTTTGTCCCTTGGGGCCTTGGATTGTCCGCGAATTGAGTCCGGCTGCACAGTTGCAGACTTTTGTCAATGATAGCGATCGGCCGATACAGTCATCCCCGATCGATCGCATGGTATTTTCCCCAGACTTTCTAGTCTCCTACATCAGTCAAATAATGACTTTGATTCCCGGCGATGTGATACTGACAGGAACGCCACAAGGGGTAGGGCCGCTACAAATAGGCGATCGAGTCCGTATTGAGATAGAAGGTATTGGGAGTCTTGAAAATACAGTAGTTAGTAGTCAGTAGTTAGTTGTCAGTTGTCAGTTGTCAGTTGTCAGTTGTCATTGTTGACTGTTAACTAATAACTAATAACTAATAACTAATAACTACTGCTTTCCTGTCAACTCACAACTAAGAGAACTGGCACTTTTGCCAACTGCCAACTGCCAACAACCAACTGCCAACTGCCAACTGCCAACTGCCAACTGCCTAACGAACCTGCATATAAACAGCATCCGAAAGCGGAGGAATCTCTGCATAGCGTCCCAACGCCGACTGTACGACTGCATAAACAAATGCAGCCAAAGCTCCCAAAAACACCATATTAAACAGAGTTTCCGCAATAAATGCGACTTGTAAGCCTCTAGAAAAAATCGGCAATATCAAACCGCATAGCATCAAAACAATGTCTAAAAGAATCGCCTGCATCGCATTAAAACGAATGAAGTGACTGATGTTTTCGTTTCTCACCACTGCTAAATACAGCGCAAAGAAAATAATCAAGCTAGCGAAGGGCAACCTATAAATCTGAAGCAACGGAGTTAGCGGGATCAAAAACAGTTGGAGGACAGGAAACTGTGCAAACAGATACCTGCCAAACCCCAGCCCGTCAATCAATGGCAGCAAATAAGGCAAACAAGCAAAAATTCGGTCTGGAACAGTCGTAGATCCGCGCCAAGTCATAATGAACTCTCCTGAGTCGATCGATAAACTATCAATTCCCGTTAAACTCAGGATAACGCAGCAGGCTCAGTTCCGACTCGCCCGGAATTTTCCCACACTCAGAGCCGAGTAGATTCAGGGGTATTGAGAGCGAGTCGGGTTCAATAGTCACCATGCCCTGTTTGGCCGATGCCCTGTTTGGCCGATGATTATTTAATATTGGCAATGACGAAGCCCATTAGACACTCGTACCGATCGGGCAAATTTTCCGTAGGTTTAGCAACTGGATGCCCGCAGCGAAGCTCTCCACCGCTCCAGCGTGGTTGGCCCGTGCGATCGGCGAGCACACAACCTTGGCAAACACACTGAGGGGCAAGCATCTGATTTTCCATTAGAATAACTAACATTTGATACCTCCGGCAGGTTTCATACCAGTAATTTCATTGTATGTCAGGAACTTGGGACAAACCGCTTAAGCTGAACACAATGTAATATTTGGATAAATCATGTGAAATCCGTAGTAGGGTAAAAGATCCCCAATTCGCAATCCTAAATTGTCAAGAGGTTGATTATTGTGACCGACACTAACTTAGACTTGCTTTCCAAAACCGACCCGCAGATTGCCGATTTAATCGGGCAAGAGCTGCAGCGGCAGCGAGACCACCTAGAACTCATCGCCAGTGAAAACTTTACCTCCGCAGCGGTAATGGCAGCTCAAGGCTCAGTGCTGACCAATAAATACGCCGAAGGACTGCCAGCGAAACGGTACTACGGGGGCTGCGAATTTATTGACGGCATCGAGCAAATCGCGATCGATCGCGCCAAACAGCTATTTGGAGCAGCCCACGCCAACGTCCAGCCCCACTCAGGCGCTCAAGCCAACTTTGCAGTGTTTTTGAGCTTGCTAGAGCCAGGGGACGGAATTATGGGCATGGATTTGTCCCACGGCGGACACCTGACCCACGGTTCCCCCGTCAACGTATCCGGCAAATGGTTCAAAGCTTTTCACTACGGTGTCAGCCCAGAAACAGAACAGCTCGACTACGACGAAATTTTGGCACTGGCGAAACAAAACCGACCGAAATTGCTGATTTGCGGCTATTCAGCATATTCGCGAATTATCGACTTTGAAAAGTTTAGAGCGATCGCCGACGAAATCGGAGCTTACCTGCTCGCAGACATTGCCCACATCGCCGGGTTAGTCGCCACAGGCCACCACCCAAGCCCCCTCGCCCACTGTCACGCAGTCACCACCACTACTCACAAAACCCTGCGCGGCCCGCGCGGCGGCTTGATTTTGACCAATGACCCCGAACTAGGCAAAAAGTTCGACAAAGCAGTGTTTCCCGGCACTCAAGGCGGCCCATTAGAGCACGTAATTGCCGGCAAAGCAGTAGCTTTTGGCGAAGCATTAAAACCTGAATTTAAAACTTATTCCGGTCAAGTAATAGAAAATGCGCGGGCTTTAGCAGCACAGTTGCAGCAGCGGGGTTTAAAACTCGTTTCCGGCGGCACAGACAATCACTTAATGCTAGTCGATTTGCAATCGGTAAACATGACAGGCAAGCGAGCCGACCAATTAGTTAGCGGTGTGAATATTACTGCTAATAAAAATACCGTGCCTTTCGATCCGGCATCGCCTTTTATCACCAGCGGTTTGAGACTCGGTTCGCCGGCGATGACAACCAGGGGCATGGGAACTGCTGAATTTACCGAAATTGGTAATATTATTGCCGATCGACTGCTGAATCCTGAAGATGAAAGCGTCACAGCCGATTGCCTGCGGCGAGTAGCTGCACTTTGCGATCGCTTCCCGTTATATCCGCACTTGTTCTTAAAAGTGCCGGCATTAGCTTAATTTTCCTGATCGGCAATGGGAAATTTGTAGTTGGAAGTGTACGGGTAAAAGGGTAAAACAGCCGGAAAAGATTGAGAGTTGCCATTCGCGCCCCCTGTTTTAACTTGCATATTATCGATCGCGCGGGGCGGGTTTTACCCGATATATTTGTCGGTAGCCAAAAATATCGATCTACCCGCCCCCTTCGAGGGATAAATCCACTCGGATCGATGTGTCGAACGACAGTCTCGCGATCGCAGCATAGATCCCCAAGGATCTTAATTTGAGAGTTACGTAAGTTAAAAATCTCACTTTTTGGCGATCGGGCAACTTCCATTCCAACAAATTTCCGGCTCCCAAACCCCCCAGTCGCACTTTAAAGATGTTTCCTTGTGATAAGCCATCTGAAATGTAGTAGACTCTGCCTGACAGCCTAATTGCCCCGCACTATTTAAAATTGATTTCAGATGCCGCACCAGTATCTGTACCACGTAGTCGCTTTTCTGGTTTCTGCGATCGTCGTCCTCTACAGTACGCCAATAGTCAAAAAAATTGGTCTCAAAAGCGGGCGAGTCGATCGGCCAGGCGAGCGAAAAGTCCACAAGCGCCCGATGGTGCGCTTGGGAGGAGTGTCCATCTTTATGGGCACTCTGATTGCTCTGTTATTTGTCTGGCTCTCAGGAGGCTTCATCGATGCTAGCGGACAAATTCTCGATCGCAAAGACGAATACGAAATCTGGGGAGTCACCCTCGGCGGCCTCGGATTCTTTCTCATCGGTTTAGCAGACGATTTATTTTCGCTCTCAGCCATCAAACGCTTGCTCATGCAAATTGGCGTATCCAGCATCGCTTGGTACGCGGGCGTACAAATTGAGTTTCTCACAGTTCCATCCTTGGGACTGACAGATCTTGGCTGGCTGAGTTTGCCAATTACCGTAATTTGGCTCGTCGGTATGGCCAACGCCATCAACTGGATTGACGGTTTGGACGGTTTAGCAGCCGGAGTTTCAGGTATTGCAGCAGTTGTGATGCTGATAGTCAGTCTGTCAATGCACCAACCCGCAGCAGCCCTAATTGCAGCGGCGTTAGCAGGCGGCACTTTGGGATTTCTGCGCTACAACTTCAATCCGGCTCAAATCTTTATGGGAGATGGCGGCGCTTATTTTATCGGTTTCACTCTCGCGGGAGTGGGAGTAATTGGGTTAGTTAAAACTACGGCTATTACCTCTGTGTTACTGCCATATTTAATTTTAGCTGTACCGATTTTAGATATGTCTGCGGTTATTCTTGATCGACTCCGCAACGGCAAATCACCGTTTATTGCTGACAAGCGCCACCTCCACCACCGACTTCTAGAAGCCGGAGTATCCCATCGATTTGCGGTTTTATTTATTTACGCCTTAACACTGTGGGTGGGAAGTTTAGCCCTCGCTTTTTCGATACCCAGCGGCGTAATTTACGCACTGGGTGCAACAAGTTTGCTGGGATACGCTAGCTGGAAAGTTTGGAGACACGCTCGGTGAAGGAAGAAGGAAGAAGGAAGAAGGAAGAGGGAATAAGGAATAAGGAATAAGGAAGAAGGAAGAAGGAAAAAGGAAGAAGGAAGAAAAATAATTTCTAATGCCCAATGCCCAATCCCTCCGCTTCGCGCTCGCCCAATGCCCTGTTTGCCCTGTTTGCCCAATTTTCCAATCTAAAATCTAAAATCTAAAATCTAAAATCGAATGGTTGCTGAAATTATTTGTGTTGGCACTGAATTGCTTTTAGGAGATATTCTTAATGGGAACGCTCAGTTTTTAGCCAAAGAATTAGCGAGTCTGGGAATCCCTCACTACTATCAAACAGTTGTGGGGGACAATCCAGAACGCATCAAACAAGTGTTAGAAATCGCCGTTAACCGATCGCAACTTTTACTCTTTACAGGAGGCCTCGGCCCGACACCAGACGACCTCACCGTCGAAACAATCGCCGATTTCTTTGGGGTTCCCTTAATCGAAAAACCGGAAATTATCGCCGATATCGAACAAAAATTTGCCCTGCGCGGACGCACTATGAGTCCCAGCAACCGCAAACAAGCTTTAATTCCAGAAACGGCGGACATTCTGCCGAACCGCAGCGGTTCGGCACCGGGCATTCTTTGGCAGCCAATTCCCAAGGTGACAGTGATGACATTTCCCGGCGTACCGGCGGAAATGCACTTGATGTGGCGAGAAACCGCCGTTCCTTACCTGAAAAATGGCGGTTGGTGCAGCGCAACTATTTTCAGCCGCACGTTGAAATTTTGGGGAATTGCTGAGTCGGCGCTGGCGGAAAAAGTAGAATCTTTTCTGAATTTAACTAATCCTACTGTCGCTCCTTACGCCAATCACGGTCAAGTCAAATTGCGGATTTCTGCCCGCGCTGACTCGGAAGTGGCTGCGAAAAAGTTAATTGAGCCGATCGAACAACAATTGCAGCAGATTACAGGCCTAGACTGTTACGGTGCCGATAGCGATACCCTCCCTTCGACAGTAGGCAAATTGCTGCTGTTGGCCGGGGAAACTCTGAGTGTGGCTGAATCCTGCACGGGAGGAGGGTTAGGGGCGATGCTGACTACTGTTCCCGGCAGTTCGAGCTATTTTTGGGGCGGGATTATTTCTTATGACAATCGGGTTAAGGAATCATTATTAGGTGTTAATCCCCAAGATTTAGCCGAATTCGGCGCAGTCAGCCAGCAAGTAGCGAAACAAATGGCGGCGGGAGTGCGCGCGAGGCTCAATACGAGTTGGGGATTGAGCATTACAGGCATCGCCGGGCCAGGAGGCGGTACAGACGCTAAACCTGTGGGACTGGTTTATATCGGTTTAGCAGGCCCCGACGGCGTGACAGAAAGTTTTGAATACCGCTTTGGCGATGCGCGAGGCCGCGATTGGATTCGGCATCTCAGTAGCTGTACGGCGCTCGATCGACTCCGGCGTCAATTATTATTGGTAAAAACATAGAAAAAATCCTACGATTGGTCAATTGTCAACAGTCAACTCTAAGCTTAAGCTTTATTTAACACTCTATACTCCGACATAATTTGGCAATCTTCCTTTTGCCTCTTGCTTATCTGTAAAGATTCGTTATGATAATAAGATAGGACTGATTGGCAAAGATACTGAACTCTCTCCTTTGCTCAAAAACAACCAGCAAGCGAGAAAGCAAGTTTGACCTTTGGTTTCAAAGCCGTGCTTGCTTATGTTTCAGAGATTTAGCCGTCGGTTTAGCAGTCTAGACTATAAAAAAAGGAGCTATCCGTTCAATGGAAAACATTGAAAAGGTGCTGGAACAAATTGAAAAATGGGTTCGCAAGTTGATAGAAGGACTGCTGAGTCCCGAAGCTCAACCGGAATTGGAACCGATTCCTATTCCAGTTAACCAACCTAGGCATCGTCGATAGTTGAGACGGGGTTTGAGATTTGATGTTGGCGATCGAATTCAAGTCAAAACTCAAAGTTTTGTGGCGCTGGAATTTAAAAAATTGTTAAAGATCCTGGTACTTCACGGCCCCAATTTGAATTTATTGGGTCAACGAGAACCTGGAGTTTATGGTTCTGCGACTTTAAATGATATCAACGAGTTGCTAGAACGAGAAGCGCAAGCCCTCCAGGTGAAAGTCTCAATTCAGCAGTCGAATCATGAAGGAGTCTTGGTGGATGCAATTCACTCGATGTTAGGGCAGCACCAAGGCTTGTTAATGAATCCTGGAGCTTATACTCATACGAGTGTGGCAATTAGAGACGCGATCGCTGCTGTGAATATTCCTGTGGTGGAAGTTCATCTGAGTAATATTTATCGGCGGGAAGCTTTTCGACACCACTCGTATATTGCACCAGTGGCGATCGGACAAATCAGCGGTTTTGGCTCAGACAGTTATCGGCTGGGGCTGCAGGCTCTGGTTAGTTACTTGGTTAAAAATTAAAAATTCACCGATTTTCGCGATCGGATAAGGGCAGGTTTTAGATGGAAGGCCAGCCCTTGTATATTTATGGCTAATTGACATTAGCCACAAGAATTGGATCATGGCTAATGGCTAATGGCTAATGGGTAACATCCTGTTCCGCACCGCACTCCGGTTCGTAGTGCGGAATGCGAGTCGGCTCTTACAATGCAGACGCTGACTGACGCACTACAAACCATTTTTGTGATGATAATCGATTCGTAAAAAAAACGGTTTATGATGGTGCGTCCAGAATTGTGGGTAATATCAAATCCTCTCTTCATCGGAATGATTCAGATATATATTCTCGGACTCTGTGTACTCTGTGTTCTAGCGCCGGTCAAATCATTCCGATGCAACCGGAAACGATATAATTGGTAACAGATAAACTGTACTGCTGCATTTGATTTTAAAATTTTGGGCGCTGCAAAAAGCCCTCCCCACAAGAGTTAAAAAAACAAGATTTTTGAAATTAATTGCAGTACAGATAGAGGGCTAATAAGGAAAAAAAATTAACCATTCTGGATTCCTAATTCCTAATTCCCAATTCCCCAATTCCCAATTCCCAATTCCCAATTACTAACAACTTGAGTTAAATTCAAATGCGTCATTCCCTGTTGAGCAAGTTTCAAGGAACCATACTGGGGGCAGTTTTAGGAGACTCTACAGGCCTGCAATATCAGAGGCAACTGGTGGGTATTTCCCCCAAAACAGAAGGCTGGCAGCCGATTTTACAACTGACGAAACACCAGCAATTGACCCTGAACGGGCAAACATTGTTGAATTCTCCCAACACTAAAATCCTCACGGGCACGCACTCATCCGAATGCGGGAGACTTGCAGTAGCGTGGACTCAAAGTTTAATTCGGTGTATGGGTTTAGATTTAAAAGATTGGGGCGACACTTGGGAAGGATTTGTCAAGTCGCAAATCTATCCTCCAGAAATCACCGAGTTTCAAAGCGTGCTTAACCCTTGCGAAGCTGCTGTTGCTGCGATCCCGTGCGCGATGTTTTTTCACGAAAATAAAGCTAAGCTGCGAGAAAACATCATGCTGGCGACAGATGTTTTTCCCAACGAAAATAAGTCAGAATTGCAAACAGCCGTTTTAGCTATCGGATATGCGATCGCCCGATCGCTCAAACAAAGACTCGATCCCTCGACAGCGATCGATCAAACAATTGCCTACCTGAACACAGATAATGCCTTAACAGAGCTACTGCTACAAGTGCAAATACTACTAGAACAGAAAGCCGATTTAGAAACAGCCACCACCGACCTGTGCAAAAGCGTCACAGCTTTGCCAGAAAAACAAGGTGATGGCGACAAAAGAGCGGAAACTAACTCAACTGTCAACCAGGGAAATTTGCTACCCATCGCCCTAGCTTTCTACTGCTTCTTGAACACTGCAGAAGACTTGCGCTTGTCAGTGATGCGGGCCGCCCGCTGCGGGATAGCCGGACAACTCACCTGCGCTTTGACGGGAGCTTTGTCTGGAGCTTACAACGGCGCTGCTGCAATTCCTGTAGAATGGCGACAATTATCTTCGGCTGCGGTGGAATCGCGGCGGCTCGCCGAGGGCGGAGAACCCTCGCTCTGGGGAATCGGCAGCGATGCCAAAATTGTGGAGTTAGCAAATAATTTGTTTGCGGTGTGGGCGGGAGTTTACAACCCTTCAGCAGGCATGAATTCGGAAGCGCTAGCCCGCGCTGTGGCTGCACCTTATGTGATTAGACCTCGCAAAATATAAAGTTTTGAGCTTGAAAAAGGGAGGGTAAACTAGAAATTAGTAATGAGAAATGAGCAATTAACCAGTCAAAAGTGAAAGCGGAAGGGAAGCGGCAATTAAAAATTTAAAAATAAAATCTGACTATCTTGACTCCCAAAACCCGGTTTCTAGGAAAATGTTGGGTTGTAAAACCAGGAATCTACGGATAAATCGGGTTTTTAGCCCTCGCGCCCGCGAACTGTTCGAGATAGAGAAGGGCCCGAAAGAAACAGCGGAAGCTTGAGGAAACTGCTGGCTGGTTGGCTGCTTCTTAGCAAACCGAACTGCTGGCGACATTCAGGCAAAGTAGCTGGCGCGGTTAAATATTCAGGTACGGTAATTCGGATACACTCAATCAAGATGCACAGTCAGAATTTCTGACAAGGCTGCTGGATAACAGTGAACATATCTTCGACATATAATGAATACGATCTCCTCATTGATGCGGCAGATTGAGCAGCTAGGGGCTGCGCGCTCACTGCGCCAACAGATTGCTAAAGTGCAAAAAGGCAGCAAAGCAGAGCCCGATCGCCCTGGTAAACATCTGTTAAGCCGTTTTTCGCTCGACAAACTGGATCTGCCCGAAACTTTTATTAAATTTAGAAGTAAAACCTCAAAATCAACTATCAAAAATCAAGCTCGTTCCCCGATGTTGGTGATCGTAGCGGTAGTTTCCCTCAGCAGCACTTTGGGCCACCGCTTCTACAACCAGCCGAAACTTGATGTGGGGACGAAAGCTCCTCAGACGATTCAGGCTCCTGCTAGTGCTAGTATCCCCGATCGCAAAACTACTGAAGAAGAGCGTTCATCGGCGCGGATCGGGGCTGTAGCGATATTAATGCTCGATCCAGCCGTCGAGCAACAAATCGATCAAGAAATGCAGCTATTTTGGCAACAGGGAAGCGAACTGCGGCGGGAAGTAGGCTCGTTTCCGTTTGCCGCCACCTCGGCGCTCTCAAATTCGACTCAGCTTTACTTGAGGCGGTGTCCTGAGTGGGAGTGGCGATCCATTTTGGCGGAGGCTGGAGACTCTAGCGGCGGAACTTCCGAGAAGTTGAATTTGGATTCCCCCGCCAGTGATGCGCCGACAGATAGCCAGTCTAAGCAGGAGGCTCTGACTCAACTGCAAGCTTACAGTCGATCGGTCTCAGCAGCAGAGTTCAAAAGCCTGACAGACAGTATTTCTTCAGCTCGCATCCACTATGCCAGTGCTGTGGAGGCGCTGGAAAAACCTTCGGTTTCTGGACTCCGACAGATTTACGATACTTCGTTGTTCGATTTGTCGGATGCAGCTTGGCAGAAAACCCAAACGGGTATGAGTCGAGTGGCAAAAATAATGCTGGCTCAAGGTATCCCGCCGGGGTTGCCAAAAGAGATGTTGAAAGAAGCTGTGAAGCTGCAAATAGCAGATGAAGTGCCTTTAGAGTCGCAAGCTTTGGCAGTTGAAGGTTTAAGTGCGATTTTGCAGCCAAATCTGGTAAAAGATCCCGAAGCAACCAAACAGCTAGCTGAATTGGCGGCGCAAAAGGTGAAACCGGTGACGATCGCCGTCAAGCAGGGCGATATTATTGTTACAGAAGGAAAAGAAATATCGCAGCAAGATTTCGTGTTGCTGGACTATTTTGGTTTGAGCCGGCGGGGGGTGAATTGGCTGGGGCTGGCGGGGTTTGTGTGTTTAGTGTCGGGGGCAATTGCGATCGTGCTGCTGGTAGAAAGGCACTACCGCTTGCGGCGGAGAGATCATTTGCTGTTGCTGTTGCTGACTTTGAGCGCGCCCGTGCTGGTGAGTTTGGGGCTGCCTTGGACGAGTTTGCCCGCGATCGGCATTTTAGCCGGTGGCTTCTACGGTTCTGCGGTGGGAGTGACTGTGGTGGGGCTGCTGTCGGCGCTGCTGCCCGTTGGCTTAAATGTGGAGTTGATTCATTTGGTGGCTAGCGCGGCGGGGGGATTGCTGGGCGCTTTTATGGCCGGGCGGCTGCGATCGCGCGAGGAGTTGGCTCTCTTGGGCGTGGCTGTGGGCTTGACTCAGGGCTCGGTTTATCTGGTGGGGACTTTGATTGCCAGTGCGGCTGCCGGTGCGATTTGGTACCTCGTTCTCGGTACGGTGGGCGCCCAAAGTTTGGCCGGTTTGGCTTGGAGCGTTGTGGCGATCGGCATCAGCCCTTATTTAGAACACGTTTTCGACTTGATTACCCCGATCCGGCTGGCGGAACTTGCCAATCCCAACCGCCCGCTGTTAAAGAGGTTGGCTGCCGAGGCTCCGGGGACTTTTCAGCACACGCTGTTTGTGGCTAGTTTGGCGGAGGCTGCAGCTCGGGAACTCGGCTGCAATGTTGAGCTGGTCAGGACTGGAACATTATACCACGATATTGGAAAAATGCACGATCCGCTCGGATTTTGCGAAAATCAAATGGGCGGGGGAAACAAACACGATGAAATTAATGACCCTTGGAAAAGCGCTGAAATTATTAAAAAGCACGTTAGCGAAGGGTTGCTGATGGCGCGCAAGCACCGATTGCCGAAGGCGATTCAGGCGTTTATTCCCGAACACCAAGGTACGATGTTGATTGCTTATTTCTATCACCAAGCGAAGCAAGATACTGCCCAAAAACCAGAAGATTTAAAGATTGCTTTGGCAGATGCGGATAATTCTAAGTTAGCCATCGCAATTCGGGAAGTGACGGAGAAGGATTTTCGCTACGTAGGCCCGATTCCTCAGTCGCGGGAAACTGGGATTTTGATGCTGGCGGATTCTTGCGAGGCTGCTTTGCGATCGCTCAAGGATGCCACTCACGAGGAAGCTTTGAATATGGTTAATAAGATTTTGCGCGCTCGTTGGCAGGATAATCAGTTGTTGGATTCTGGTTTGACGCGGGAAGATATGTCTTTAATTGGGGAGATTTTTGTGCGGGTTTGGGAACAGTTCAATCACAAGCGAATTGCTTATCCTAGTGCGGTTTTCACTCCGAGGTAAGGGGATATTTTGAGTAGCAAAAAAGCGGATCTAATTTCTGTTGAAAATTAGATTTTATGATGGCGATGTACCGCGCAGGGAACCGTGAACTTGTGGATTGCCGCTGACAATCACCACAGTTTGTTTGATTCCTGTGATTAGCCAATGTCTGTCTGTTTTTTGAATCAAGGAGTGAAAATAGTTTCCTGCTGTATCCAACCGATTCTGTCCCGATTCGCGAGTCGGGTCAAGTCGATAAATTTGATAGACAGACTTGCATTCGGCAGTATTCTTGTTAAGAGTTACCTCGTGATTTGTGCTGACGTGTAGCGAGCGCAAACCCGCAAGACCTTCTACCCGCTGTTTTATGTATTCTTCTGCAGTTACTCGTCGGGGAGGTTCACCCCTGAATTCCGAGTAGTCGATATCTATTTCCTCTGCTAAATGCGAACGCACTTTTTGCCAGTCTTTGGCATCGAACGCATTGGCAAATGCTACGATCGCAGATACGATCGCAGCGCGGTCAACAATCCAGCGGATTTCTGGCAGTTCGTACATAGCAAATAAATTTTGTCAGTTGTGTTGCAGAAGGGAGAGGGAGAAGGAAGAAGGAAGAAGGAAGTTAGGCAACGAGCAATGTACGGGATGTAACGGATGTAACGGATGTAAATCCGTCGGAAGACGGAAGAGGGAAGAAGGAAGAAGGAAGAAGGAAGAAGGAAGAAGGAAGAAGGAAGAAGGAAGAAGGAAGAAGGAAGAATTTTAGACTGACAATGCCCTGTTTAGCCCATGCCCCATGCCCTGTTAGGCCCATGCCCCATGCCCTGTTAGGCCCATGCCCTCAATCTATCCTTTGACTCCGGCGGCGGCTTCTGTCGGTACAATGTATTTTTGCAAGACCAAAAACAGTCCTAAAACTGGAACAATGGAAATAATTGAACCCGCCGCTACCAAACGCCAATCTAAGGAAAATGTCCCGGCTAAATTAGCAACTCCTAAAGGTAATGTGTAATATTCCGGTCTGTCTAAAACTAGCAGCGGCCACAGAAAATCGCTCCAAGAACCGATAAATACAAAAATTCCTAAAGTGACTAAAGCTGGTTTAATTGCCGGAATCATGACGTGCCACCAAATACCCAATTCTGTGCAGCCGTCGATGCGGGCGGCTTCTTCTAATTCTTTGGGAACTGCTAGGAATGCTTGCCGCAATAAAAATATGCCGAATGCTGAGGCTAGTCCGGGAAATATTACGCCTAAATAGCTGTTTTTTAATCCGAGTTGTACTGTCAATATGTACAGCGGAATCATGACTATTTGGAAGGGTATCATGATGGTGGAAACGATCGTAATTAAGATGGCTTCGCGGCCGCGAAAGTTTAGTCTGGCTAAGGGGTATGCGGCGAGGGCGCAAAACAAAACGTTGATGCTGACTGTGAGGCCGGCAATTAGGGTGCTGTTGAACAGGTAGCGGCCGAAGGGGTTGGTTTGCCACACTTTGATGAAGTTTTCGAGGGTTGGCTGTTGTGGCCACAGTTGCGGGGGATATTGAAAGATGTTTTCGGTTGGGGATTTGAGGGAGGTACTCAGCAGCCACAGCAGGGGGAAGAGCATTAAAAGTGCGATCGCCCCCATGATACTGTACGTCCACAGCGTACTCGACCTCGATCGACCGTTGTTGCGGAAATTTGATTTTTTAGTTTTGAGATTGTTCATTGTTGGGATATGATGATAAGTCCTTGCTTCGCGAGAAGCCTTGTTGTCCATAAGGGGATTATTGCCATGAAACCGTTTATTTACGAAACAATGTACATTCTGCGCCCTGATTTGGGTGAGGAAATGACTGACGCGGCGATCGCGAAATATCAAACTATTTTGCGCGATCAAGGTGCTGAAAATATCGAAACTCAGCACCGCGGCAAGCGCCGTTTGGCTTACGAAATCGGCAAGCACCGCGACGGAGTATACGTTCAAATGAACTATACTGCTCCCGGCGCTGCAATTTTTCCTATGGAACGCGCCATGCGTCTGAGCGAGGAAGTGATTCGCTATTTGACGATCAAGCAAGATGTCCCTGATGCACCGGAAGCTGAAGCCCAAGAGGAAGCTGCGGCGTAGAAATCGGCGGGGGCGGGTGTATGCTCGTTCCCAAGAACCGCTTCTATTAATAACACGAGACAGCAAGAACAGATTAGGAGGCGGAGTCAAAGTATCTTCATTACCAGGCAGAGCCTGGTAACGAGAAGACAGGATTCATCTCAAATTCCCCCGACCTAAGAGGGATGCGAGGAGGATCTGGCCTCGGATTAAAACGCAATTGATCGAGATTTTCAGGAAATTGTTAATCTGAGTTCAAAAACTCTAAATAGTTATTAGTCAGTTCTTTGACTGCTAACTCGTAAAACTGCTGGCCGTGTTCTGGGGTTGCTAGGGCCGGATTTGAACCCATTCTGCCGTCGGGATATCGCCGTCGGAAGTTAGCAGCACTGTAAATTTTGTACCCGGATGCAGCTTGTTCCGAAAGCGGTGCTTGCTTGATTGCTTCTGGATAAAGGTACTGGGTTAAGGCGATTTCGCTGGGGGTGGCGTGGGAACCTTCTTGGTTTCCGTACAATTCTTTGGCGAGTTTGTAGACTGAACCGCACATGAACCAGTTGCCGATTTGACACTGGATGCGATCGGCATTTGGTAGATTTAAGTCCGACAAATGCGCGTAAGTCTCGGAAAATGCTGCTTTCATCGTGGCAATGTTGCCGCCGTGACCGTTGATGAAGAAATATTTCTCAAATCCAGCTTTTGCTAAAGATGTGATATAATCTCTGATTACGAGAATCAGGGTCTGGGGTCGGAGGCTGATGCTGCCGGGAAAGCTGGTGTGGTGCAAGGCCATTCCTACATTAATTGTCGGGCCGATTAAGGCATTGGCAGCTTCGCCGACACCAAGGGCGATCGCACCAGCAGCAATGGCGTCAGTTCCGATTAAGCCGGTGGGCCCGTGCTGTTCCGTCGAGCCGATCGGGATAATTATGCCGCGGGAACTTTCTAGATAAGCTTCTACCTCCGGCCAGGTACTCAAATGCAGCAACATTATAGGCAGTTTACAGATTTTTACTTACAAACTCGATCCTAGCCGGCAAGCGCAGAAAAAGAACTTTGGACAAACTTATGATTGTATTCTTAAACAAAGCTCTACAGTCCGATCGCAACTTTACAGTGATATTACTTAACTTTAATAATTTAACCAATTAATTACCAAAACTTTACCTTTTAATAACCTTTTAAGAGTAGTATAACAAGCATCTCCCTATAGATTGGGTGTTACCCGGTCAATTAACGGCGGGCAATGTTTTATGAAATTAACACCAACCCCTAAAAATGACCGGGCTTCTGATGCCTGGACGCAGGCAAACAGCGCAGCTATCGCAACTGCTCTACGGCTGTACTTTTTGCACGAGCAAGTAGAAATAGTCGAGCGCGTGTCTGTGGGATGGGCTGGCTAAGGATTACAAGCGATCCTCTTCGAGGGCTTCGCTAACGAACAAATGGCGATCGCGTACAAGCGATCGCAGCGCGAGAGGCCTCAGCTACTGAAGAAGGCACCTCACGCTAGCCACATACAAACATAACTCCCACTGATATTTATGTCTTCTGCTGAATTAAGCGAAAGTCCTTCAAGGTTGGCTGTTGGACAAGCCGGCCGCATCTTGTTATTGGAAGGTGAAGACCTGTTGCGGGAAATGCTAGCTTTAGCCCTTAAAGAACAGGGCTATGAGGTGGTTGTTACTAGCGACGGGCGTAACGCTCTGCCTACTGTGCAGGCTTCCTCGTCATACCACGGTGAATTTGCCTTTAACCTGTTAATTATGGATTCAATTAACGGTTTGGATCTGTGTCGAATGTTACGGCACCAAGGCAATCCAGTTCCTATTTTAATTATCGGCGCTAGAGGAAGTGCGAACAATTGCGCTTTTTATCTAGAAGCCGGATCGGACGATTATCTAACCAAGCCTTTTGGGATGCGGGAATTTATTGCTCGCTGTCGGGCGCTGATGCGTCGCCAGCGCCTCGTCGGTCAGTTGTCGCAACCGGTGATGCTGCAATATAAGAGCATAACTTTGTATCCCGAAGAATGCCGCGTATTGGTTCGCGGCATTGAAGTAAAATTTTCTCCTAAACAGTTTCGCTTACTGGAACTATTTATGAGTAATCCCCGGCGAGTTTGGTCTCGCGATCGGTTGTTGGAAAAAATTTGGGGTCAAGATTTTATCGGAGACAGCAAAACAGTTGACGTTCACATCCGCTGGCTGCGCGAAAAGTTGGAAATCGATCCCAGTCAACCGGAATATATCATTACGGTACGGGGATTTGGCTATCGATTCGGTTGAATTTTTACATCATTTGTAGGGTGCAAAGTAGCCGTTAAATATGACCTAGGGACACAACATTATTGTGTCCTTATTTGTATGTGTAGCGTGCCGGCTTAGCACTTTATATCGTGTCCGATCGATTAACCGATCGCGAATTAACTTCCTAGTGCCGACTTGCATACGCTCTTAAACGGAGAACCAAAGTCCCTAGTACAAACCGTTTTTGTTGGAGTAATCAACCGAACATGATATTACAAATTATGCCCTATGCCCGGTTTGGCCTATGCCCGGTTTGGCCTATGCCCTATGCCGCATAGTACCTCATCTTTCGCTTGAAAGGCTATACATACTTAAGTCCAGCGGCTTGTGTTAGAAAAGGTGAAACATTGGGCTTCGAGTGCGATCGGGAGATTTGACCTCCGAGGAAAAAAGAACAGAGATTGCTCGCCCCAAAATTCGGGGTTGTTGATTGATATCAATTCCGGTTGCACTCATACATGATGTTAACTGTTAACTGTTAACTGTGAATTTACTCTTCCGATGAAGAGAGGATTTGATATGACAGTATGAAAAGCTAAATCTGCAATTCATAAAAACTAGCACCTACAAAGCTTCTGGATTTTCTTTCTTATTTGTTTCTCGCCCGCGATCGAATTAGCGCCGAGGGCGAAGCTTGCACACCACGCACTCTGAGTTAAAAAGTGCAAAAAATGCCCCAGCGATCGCGAAATTACCTCTATTTTGCTGTACAATCAAACGCAGGCGTTTTTATTTTATTAATTCGATCGTAAAAATATTGTAGAGTTATGCAGCCTGCTAGCAGTTCACAAGTAGCATCTCAAAAATCAGCAGACTTTGACAACAGTCCATAACAGAGATCAAACTTACGATCGTCAATCCGGTTTCTACGCAAAACAAGCACCAACGTTGTGAACCAAACCAGATCTACTAGCCCCAAAGCCGCAAAAACTGCTCGCTCCCGAACCTTGCGAACAGTTCTGATAGTTCCCTTCGTCTTGCAACTCTTCGCGGCGGTGGGACTGGTAGGATATCTCTCATTTAAAAACGGACAAAAGGCAGTCAATGAAATTGCCGATCGACTGATGGCAGAAGTAGGCAGCCGCGTCGAACAAAACCTGGGTACTTACCTGAGTGTACCGCATCAGGTCAACCAGATCAATGCTGCTGCGATCGAACTCGGCACCCTTAACCTGAAAGATTTACCTGTTTTACAGCGTCATTTCTGGCGGCAGCTTCAGATATTTGACACGCTCACTTTTACGGGTTTAGGGTTAGAACAAAAAGACAACTTGGGGGCAGAAAGACTCGACAACGGCTCGCTGACTTTGAGAATATCGACAGCAGCAAGTAACTATGATTTTCGCACCTATGCTACCAATAAATCCGGTGAAATCACTCAATTTTTAAACAACAAAATTAATTTCGACCCGCGCACTCGCCCTTGGTACAAAGCTGCGGTAGCTGCTAACAAGCCCACCTGGAGTGAGATTTATCCCAATACGGCCGGTCTGACTGCTTATCTCGGCGCATCTATGCCTTTCTATGACAAACAAGGCCAATTGCAAGGCGTAGTGCTAACTAATATTAATTTGTCCACCATTGGTAAGTTTTTGGAAAGCTTAAAAATCGGCAAAACCGGACAAATTTTCATTATTGAGAGATCGGGAATGTTAGTCGCAACTTCGACAGGAGAAAGACCGTTTCACACGGTTAAAAAAGACTACGGCGCGGAACGAGTTAAAGCAATTGACAGTAAAAATATTTTTACCAAAACCACTGCTCAATATTTAGCAACTAATTTTAACGAGTTCCAATCTCTCAAAACCTCGCAGTCACTAGAATTCAAGATTCAGGGTAAAAAACAATTTTTACAAGTTCTACCCTGGCAAGATGACAAAGGATTAGATTGGTTAATTGTTTTGGTTGTGCCAGAAGCGGATTTCATGGCACAAATTAATGCCAATAATACCGCAACAATTTGGTTGTGTGCTGCTGCTTTAATTGTGGCGATAATTGTCGGAATTGTGACGGCGAGATGGGTGACTCAACCAATTTTATCTTTGAACGATGCGGTTAAAAATATTGCTAAGGGTGAATGGGGAAAAAGTATAACAATTAACCGCGATGATGAAGTCGGAGAACTTGCCAATTCATTTAATAGCATGGCGAAGCAACTGCAACTATCCTTCACAGAATTGCAAGCTTTGAATACCGAATTATCTGAGAGTAAAAGCAGACTTTACCAAATTTTAGAAGCGGTTCCAATCGGAATATTTGTCGCCACTTCTAGCGATAAACCTTATTATTTTAATTCTCGCGCTCTGGATTTATTGGGTACAGATAAAGTTGCTAATAATGCGTCTGAACTTCGAGAGATTTATCAAGCTTATCTAGCAGGTACTAACGAAATTTATCCCGCCCAAAAAGATCCAATTATCAATGCTTTTAAAGGGACCAGCGTTAACGTTGATGATATGGAAATTCGCCAACATGACAGGACTATTCCGATCGAGGTTTGGGGAACGCCCATCTATGATGATAAAGGAAAGGTGAGTGATGCGATCGCAGCTTTTGCCGACATCACCCAACGCAAACAAGCGGAGAAATTGGTAGCAGAATACAACCGCACCCTCGAAGTCCAAGTGGCGGAAAGAACCCAAGAGCTCAAAACAGCATTAGAAAACTTGCAAACCACTCAGGAAGAGTTGATTCAATCGGAAAAAATGGCAGCTTTAGGTCAATTAGTCGCCGGAGTTGCTCACGAGTTAAACACTCCGCTGGGCGCGATCCGATCGAGTGCGGGAAATATGATTAAGTTTTTGGGCCCAACTATCACCAATTTACCCTCACTGCTTCAGTCGCTTTCCCCCGCAGAAACTGACACTTTTAGCCAATTAATGTATCGCTCGCTACAAAAAGATATGACTTTAACAGCTAAAGAAGAAAGGAAGTTAAAACGGGCTTTGATTCGTCAACTCGAAGGCGAAGATATTGAGGAAGCGGATGATATCGCCGACACCTTGGTGGATATGGGGATTTACGAAGCTGACGATTTTCTGTCTCTGCTGCAAAAGGGCGATCGCGATCGCATCTTAGACATCGCCTACAAACTCTCAGAAATCCAGCGAGGAACCCAAATAATTAATACCGCAGCCGATCGCGCTTCTAAAGTCGTTTTTGCCCTCAAAACCTATGCCCGTTACGACTCATCAGAAAAGATGGTTCAATCAAATATCACTCAAGGCATAGAAACCGTACTCACCCTGTATCAAAATAACCTCAAACACGGCGTAGAAGTAATCCGCAATTTCGCAAAAATACCGCCCGTACCGTGCTACGTAGACCAACTGAATCAGGTATGGACAAATCTGATTCACAACGCCCTGCAAGCGATGGAGAATAAAGGCACATTAACCCTGGAGATCCTGGAAGAAGGCAAATATATCAAAGTCAGCGTTACGGATAGCGGCAAAGGAATTCCGACCGAAATCATGCCCAAAATATTCACTCCTTTCTTCACAACAAAACCCCCCGGAGAAGGCAGCGGTCTCGGTCTCGATATAGTCAAAAACATCCTTGACAAACATCGCGGTAAAATAGAAGCTGCATCGGTACCGGGCACAACTACCTTTACGGTTTTTCTGCCTGTCAATTTCCAGGAAACAATTAGTTAAACCAACAAAATGTCTAAACCAATCATCCTGTGTGTTGACGACGAACCAGTAGTATTAAAAAGCCTCAAAACCCAACTTAAATCAGCTTTTGGAAATGCTTACATTTATGAACTAGCGGAAAATCCCACCGAGGCTTTAGAGTTAATTGATGAGTATAATGACGATAAAATTTCGATTATTTTGATTTTATCCGATTGGTTAATGCCAGAAATGAAAGGAGATGAATTTCTAATTCGCGTCCATCGAAAATTCCCGAAAATAGTAAAAATTATGCTAACAGGTCAAGCCGATGAAAAAGCCGTGAAGAGAGCTTTTGACGAAGCGAACTTACATCGGTGTTTGCAGAAACCTTGGTCGGAATCAGAGCTAATCGAAACCATTAAAACTGCCTTATCGCTATGACCAAACAAGTAATTATTTGCGTTGACGATGAAAAAACTATTTTGAAAAGTCTGAAAATAGAATTCGTAGTGTGGACTTTAGTCCGCAAAATAGAGCGGACTAAAGTCCACACTACAAACCATTTTTATTATGGTAATCGATCGCACTTGATATCAATTCCTAAATCTCAAATCTAAAATATAAAATCTCATTTTTTCACTTTTTTGAAAAAGGTTATAACTCAACACTCTGCCGTCCACTGCCAACAATCAAGTTTGTGGCAATCCCCTGCAACTGCAACAGCCGCAACCATATCTGAACTGGAAATTAATTCAATTAAAGACCATTTTGATGCTTCATCGGGGTTTGCTTTGACATTTAACAGCGCTGCTGGTTCTCCAGGTGCGAGGGTGACATCAAACTCATTTAAAGGAAGAGAAAGTCCTTTGCCTACTGCCTTGATATAAGCTTCTTTGCGAGTCCAACAGGTGAAAAAAGCTGTCGTCTGGAGATGTTCTGGCAGCGAACTGAGTGCTAATTGTTCTAATGGTGAAAAAAATCTTTCAGCAATTTCTAAACAAGAACTTTTGGGCTTTATGGCTTCAATATCCACACCAATTTCTCGATTTTTGGTTATAGCAATTAGAGCTATTCCCCTAGTGTGAGACAAATTAAAACGCAGGGTATTTCCACCTTGGGCGATGGTGAGAGATGGTTTGCCGTAGGGATTGTATTCAAAGCATAGAAGGGTGGGGTTTATATGCAGGTAGCGACTCAAAATCGCTCTCAGCGCACCGCGACTTACAATAAATTGATCTCGATCTTTGGGAAAATGAAAACGCTCTGCTTTTGTCTGTTCATCGGTTGAAAGAGTTTGTTGTAAACTCTGCAAACAAGTTTCTGTTTGAGCTAGAGAGACGCGCCAAACATGAATTTCGTTGATGTCTAATTTCAGGTTTTGCGGTGGGGAATTCCACGAAGGAACGACAGCAACCATATATTTACCATGCCTTATCCAAAGCTTCCAGTTACCAAATTACCGCTCCTATTCTCGATCTTCTTTCTCTTCCTTAGCGCCCTTTGCGCCTTCGCGGTTCGTTAAATAAATCCTAATTCCAACGGTCAATTAATCCAAGTTTGCACAACCTTACCTGCTAATTTTTGTCCCAACCAAGGCGTATTTGCCGATCGCGACTTCAGACTGTGCGCCTCAACCGTCCAAGTCATTAACGGGTCGAACAAAATCAGCTCAGCAGAGACTCCCGGTGCAGCCGTGGGGGGCATTTGTCCGAGACAAACGGCGGGGCCTGGGCTCAACACTCGCCACAGTTGTAAGGCCGAAATTTTGCCGGTTTCTACCAGTCCGTGCCAGAGCAAAGGCAAGGCTAATTCTAAGCCGATCGCCCCAGGCGGACTATCAGCAAAAGCCACAGTTTTCTCCTCATAGGTATGCGCGTTGTGGTCGATCGCGATCGCATCAATCACCCCATCTTTCACAGCTTGAATCAGCGCCAATTGGTCGCCCAGATTGCCCAGCGGCGGTTCTAGATGTAAATTTGGATCGTAAGCAAACGAAGCAGTCAGAGCATTTTTCCCGCCTCCAGAATCTTTGGCGTTACCTGAAATTGCCCCAACATTCAACAGCAAGTGCATCCAAGTCACACTCGCAGTCACCGGCAAACCCCGCGCCTTAGCATCCCGAATCAATTCCACGCTGCGCGCCGTAGAAACGCGCATGATATGTACTTTCGTGCCCGCCGATGCCACCAACTCCAGGATGGCCGCCAAAGCCGATGTTTCCGCAGTCGCAGGAATTCCCGGCAAACCCAAACGCACCGACACCGCACCCTCCCTCGCCGCGCCATTTCCTGCCAAAGTTCGATCGCACGGCCACAAAGCCACCGACTTGCCCAAAGGCTGGATATATTCAAGCAAACGCCTCACCAGAGCCGGATTGCTAAGCGGCAAACCGTCGGCAAACCCCACCACCGCAGAGGAGGCCAGCTCGCCCAACTCAGCCATCTGCTGCCCTTTAACGCCCGCTGTCAGCGCGCCCCAAAAATACAAGCGGGGCAGCCCCGGCGACAAATTGCGGATATGTTGCTGCAACAAAGCTAAACCGGCCAAGTTATCCGCAGGCGGCGACGTATCGGGCAAAATGGCCACCCGCGTAAAACCGCCAGCCGCCGCCGCCTGCATCAAGGATTCCAGGGTTTCCCGTTCTTCAAAACCCGGTTCACCGCTGTGACTGTAGATATCGACCAATCCCGGCCCTAAAATTAGTCCCTGAGAATCTCGTACTTCGGTGTCGGTGGGAATCTCGGTAATTTTTTCTTCGATTGTTTCGATCTGATTTTCTTTAATTAGAATATCAGCGGTGCGATCGAGCTTTGAAACTGGATCTAACACTCTTACATTTTGTAGCAGTTCGCGACTCATATAGTAGCAGAAGGAAGTTCGGGAACGAGCAATGTACGGGATTTAACGGATGTAACGGAGGTCGGGAAGAGGGAAGTACGAACCGCGAAGGCGCTAAGTACACGAAGGAAGAGGTAAGAAGGAATAAGTAATAAAAGCAAGGGTTTCAATTATTCAGAATGCTTGGTGGTTGTGATCGGGGTTCGGACATTTGTTAGGCGGGGGAATTGTAGCAGAGGGGATTTTCTCTGCTACACTTTGCCGATCGCCTTACAAATTACAGTGCTCCGGCTGCTGTTTTGTCAAAAATGCCGCCGCTTAAATGAGTTGTGATGTTCATCGCCTGCAATACTGGCAAACCGTCGGGGCCGTGGGGATAATCGATGACGCTAACTGCCCCATTTCCTTGTTTGAATTGCCAAAAATGTTCGGGTTGCAAATTGAACAGGTGGCACAGAAGGGCTTTGTTGACGGCATCGTGAGCAACTACAATTCCTGTACCAGAAACCGATCGTACAATTTCTTGCCAAGCTGCGATCGCCCTTGTCCAAACTTCCTCCAAATTTTCTCCTTCGGGCATTTGTACTTTTTCTGGAGATGTTTTCCATTCATCCAGCAAACCCGGATAGGATTGTTCTATTTCTGATTCAAACTTTCCTTCCCAAAGTCCGTGACTAATTTCTCTCAATTCGTCGCGGAGTTGTAGTTGCAAACCGCCGTGATGTTGGAGAATAATTTCCGCAGTTTCTTTCGGTCGCAGCATGGAACTGCTAATCGCAAAATCTAATTTTACATCTTTGAGAAATTCTGCGGCTTGCCGAGCTTGTTCGCGACCGTTATCGTTGAGAGGTACGTCTATTTGTCCTTGAAATTTACCTGCTTTATTCCAATCTGTTTCGCCGTGACGCACCAGCAACAAGCGCGGGCCGCTGTGTCCGTCCCTCGGTTTCGGGAATTTTTCTCCGGTATGGGCGGTTAAATTCAGCGATTCTAATTGAACGGCAATTTTTTTATTTCGCTCTGTTTTTTCATCGCCACCTACAGGAGAAGGCCCAAAATTGATGACGCTAATTCCGCAATTTGACTGCTGAATAGATTGATAGTAATTCGGCAAAATTTCGGAGGCTGTAGCGATGAGCGCGCGGTTGATTCCGTTGTGACCTACTACTAGAATTGTGCCTTCAGGGTGGCGAGAAAAAAGCTCTTTCCAAAAATTGCGGGCGTTAGCAAATATTGCCAATACTGGAAAGTGTTCGACTTCTCCTTCGGCTGAAGGTAGTTTCATGGAAAATTTGTCAGGCTGTTTTTGCCATTGCTGATATGCGTCGGGGAATTGGTCGATCGCATCTTGACGCAACATTCCTTCCCACAGAGGTAAATCGATTTCCATCAATTTATCGGTTGGTTGCAGTTGTGGCGGATTTGTCAAGCGCGACAGGATGATTTCGGCTGTTTCTTGGGCTCGCTTCAGGGGACTTGTATACGCAGCATCGAAGGCGATGGTGCTGAGTATGTCGCCTACTTGAATCGCGCCGCTGCGCCCTGCTTCTGTCAAAACTGATTTGTCGAGGCGGCCTTGGATGCGGCGCTCTAGATTGTAGGTGCTTTTGCCGTGACGGACTAAGATAATGCGAGTCATTCGATTTTAGATTTTAGATTTTAGATTTACGATTTACGTTGCTGTCGAGTCTTCGTCGGCTGCTTGTGGGGCATCTTGTGCCCCACACATCGCTGCACAGTACACTAATCCTGTCGCGCGCGCCAAGGTGCGTCGCGCGCGCCAAGGTGTATAGCTTACGCATAAACGGCGAGTCGAGGATTTGTGGCGCAAGTCCTGTTGAGCCGAGTCAAAAAGATCGGCCAGTGAAATTTTACCAGTTGTGGGGCTACTCTCGACTGGAACGACATATGGGGAGTATCTGGGTTTTGCAACGCCGCATTTTTTGACTAAGCGTGCGAGCACCTCAAGAGCTCGCGTATTGTACAACTCGTTCTTTGGGGACAGCAGTATAAATGCAAAACTTAGATGCTCCCGACATATGATTAAAGACGGACAAGATTTAGCCACGGATTTGCGCGGGACGGAAAAGCAGGAATGACACTGAAGCGGATAATTTTAAGTATTTTAACGGCGATCGCGATCGCCCTAGTCGGTTTATCTTTAGTTGGTAGTTGGAACCAGCCGCAAATTCAAAGCCGGCTGGAACTCTACCAGACAAATTTGCTGCTTCACGCCTCGGAGTGGCAACCACAAAACGATGGCGATGCTAATTTAACTTCGGCACGCAACAATATTGTCGGTACAGAGCCTTTAAATACTGCTTTGACGCAGTATCAAGAAGCACGAGATACCACTCGAAAAGCTATCACAACAACTCAATCACAAATTAAAGATATTCAGTCTGCTATCGCAGCTAAACCTGATAATAATACTCAGAATTTGGCTCAAAAAAAGGTTTTGTCAGAGTCGATCAAGCAACAGTTAGCGCTGCAAAACGAAATTGACTTGCGCGTCGGAATTTTGCAGGCAAGCAATGACAAAACGGAGGCAGCAATCCAAACTTGGCAAAATTTATTGGATCGGTACAAAACTCAAAGTGATGGCGATTATTCGGTGTCCACTGCTAGAGTTTTAACTGGAATTTGGAGCGATCCGGCTCAACTGCTGCCGGATGCCGAGCCGCGCATTCAAAAGTCTTTGAATGGTTGGTTTCGCTATCGCGCTCTCGCTCAACTTTACAAACTGCAAGAACGTTCTAAGGAACTGGCGGCGCTGCAAGCTACAGAGCAAGCAACGGCTGAAAAAGCTATAGAAAAATTGGCACTTATTGTAGGCATTCCGGCGATCGCGCTTTGCATCGGTACGGTTTTGCTGGTTGGTTTGACTGTACAGTGGCTGTTGCAGCGGCGACAGTTAGATCAGGCTAGTTCCGGGCCGCTGTTGGCGCGAAATGGGAGTTTGGCTTGGGATGTGCCTTGGGATGGCGAGATTGTTTGGCAGGTGCTTGTAGTCGGCTTTTTCTTTGTCGGGCAAATCTTGATTCCCTATTTGTTATTGCCAGTTTCTCTAGTTGTTTTAAAACTCAGTCCGGCTACTTTTGACCCGCGCGAAAAGGCTTTTTATATCTTTGCTACTTATTTGTTGCTGTCGGCTGGCGGGCTTTCGGTACTGTATTTTTCAATTAAGTCTTTTTTGCCTTTGCCTGATGGTTGGTTTCGGCTTAATTGGCGGGATAATTGGTTTTTGTGGGGGTTGGGCGGCTATTTTGTTGCCTTGCCTTTGGTAGTTGTGGTGTCGCTGATCAATCAGCAATTATGGCAGGGACAAGGTGGCAGTAATCCGATTTTGCCGATCGTCCTTGAAGGTAGGGACAACGTGGCTCTGGCGGTGTTTTTCGGCACTGCTGCGATCGCCGCTCCGGTTTTTGAGGAAATCGTGTTTCGGGGCTTTCTGCTGCCTTCTCTGACTCGCTATTTGCCTGTTTGGGGGGCGATCGCAGCTTCGGCTTTCTTGTTTGCCGTGGCTCACTTGAGTGTCTCCGAGATTCTGCCCTTGGCGACTTTGGGTGCGGTGTTGGGCTTTGTGTACACGCGATCGCGCAATCTCCTCGCTCCCATGCTTCTCCACAGTCTTTGGAACAGCGGAACTCTCCTGAGCCTGTTTCTGTTGGGCAGCGGCGCGGGTTAAGTCGCGCGGTTGTTAATAATTGTGAATTCACCTTGCTTTTTTCGCAGGTTTGAGAAACTGCCAAAAAAGCAGGTGCGCCACCAGCCCGCGATCTTCAATCTAGTCCCAAATTGGGAAGCTAAACGGAAAAACTTGTTTTAACATAGAAGTAACATCTTGTCCGGTTTTTGTGGATGGGTCGCACGAATGAGCAATTTCAACAGCCGCAAGTTAGAGGGAGCACCGAATTGGATGCGTTTGGCACCCTACGCAGCTCTAGGCATTTTAATATTTTCTCTCAATTCAGGCAGCGAACTAAATTATTTCATGAGAGGCTACTTGGTCATTCTACAAGCTCAAGCCGGTATAGTTCTGCTGTATTTTGCCATGTCTAAATTTCGCAAAAACCCTAATAAATGAGTAAAAATTAGTAATAATGCTTCGCTCGATCGCACAAGTTAAAGTACAAAAACTGGGGAAAGGGAAAATGGTAAAAGATAAAACCGTAGCAGTTGTGTTAGCTTTTTTTATTGGAGGTTTCGGAGGACACAAATTTTATTTAGGAAATAACGTAGCAGGACTATTTTATTTGCTTTTTTCCTGGACGTTAATTCCGTCACTGATCGCATTTTTCGATTTTATCGGTCTGCTGCTGATGTCGGAACAAGCTTTTCAGGTACAGTACAATCACGGATCATTGCCTTCTGGGTATATGCTCAGAGGGGCAAAAGATGTGACAGGGGCGATCGCCGAATTGAAAGGACTTTACGATATGGGCGCAATTACTGCCGAAGAATATGAAGAAAAACGCCAAAAACTGCTCCGAGAATTGTAATTAAGAAGTCAGTAGTCATTAGTCATTAGTCATTAGCGTTTTGTAGGGGCGGGCTTAGAAGAAAATTTATGATACAAATGACTAAACAAATGGCAAAACCCGCCCTCTCAGCTCAGCTATGACTGTATGAAAAAGGTGGGATTTAAACAATAGTCAAATATAAAATAGATCGAGGATAAAACTAAAGTGTCTCAAAATTTATACTGGCTGCGTCAAACTCCCAACTGGGTGTGGTATTCTTTTATTCCCTACTTCGGCGGATTGGCGATCGCCTATGCAGGGCAAAAAACAAATATTCGCAGTTGGATGGGATGGGGTGTTGGCATTACTTTAGCAGCACTAGCGCTATCTTCTTCAACTAATTTGGGGACGCTGGTTTGGATAGCTCAAATTGTCACTGCTTTTGCCTTGAAAAAGCGCTATCTCATCAAAACCGCACCCAAAGGCTTACTCGTTCCGGCAACTGCGACAAATGCCCAAGAACTGGCAAAAGAGCGCGGCAAAATAGATATTAATGAGTGTACCAAAGATGATTTGGTCAGAATATTGGGTTTGCCGATCGTCTACGCTAACGATATTGAATCTTTGCAAAACGAAGGCTACATTTTTACCCACGCCGAAGAGTTATCGGAAATCGCCGGAGTTCCAGAAAGTCACGTCAGACGCATCGCTCCGATGATTTGCTTCAGCTACAATTATAAAAAAGAATCACAATTTAGTTGGAAACGGTTAAATATTCTGTCGCCGGAAGAGTTAATTCAGAGCGGTTTAGATCGGGTTGTGGCTGAAACAATAGTTAGAGAAAGGCAGATCAAAGGTGCATACAAATCAGTTGTTGATGTCAAGCGGCGCACGGGACTGCCTTTTGATTCCTACCGCCATATTTGTTAAGTTGCAGTTGTTAAACTGTCGCGGCATTTAAATTCTATGTTCAGGAGGGGACAGCCCACCCCACAATACGGGGAATAGTTTTGTGACATATAATTTACAGGCCGCAACAGCCTAGTACGAACAGCTTAGTTGGGTAAGTCATGTAGAAGACATATTGAGTTTCTGCCACCGGTTTTGGCTCGATCGGATGATTCAAGGTTAGCAGGACAAAAAGCTCGATCGCATCCTGGTAACTGACATAGAATCTACCTGCTCGCAAAAATCTCCCCAGCAGGCGAACCCAACGAAAAATTCAAAAAAACTTTTAAAAATCTTGACATTTGCACCAAATAATGATATTAAACAATTTTGGTAAAAATGGTAATTTTCCCTAGCATCAACTCCAATCCTGGGTAAGTTTTTCAGACGATGCCTTAAATATCAGTGGTATCCTATCAGAATTATTATTCAAACGCACAACGACACAGTAGCAATACCGCTAACATCAAATTATGTCTGACTCTCCTCCATCTCAAATCTCCCCAGAAGCTGCACCGGAAAGTGCTGCTACCGCAGATCGCAGTGCCAAAACTCGGCAATTGTTGGGCATGAAAGGCGCTTCTAGCGGGGAAACTTCGATCTGGAAGATTCGCTTGCAACTGATGAAACCGATTACCTGGATTCCCTTAATTTGGGGCGTGGTGTGCGGGGCTGCGTCTTCTGGAAACTATGTTTGGAATCTAGAGAATTTTGCGATCGCAGCAGCTTGTATGTTGATGTCAGGGCCTTTGCTTACTGGCTACACTCAAACTTTGAACGATTTTTACGATCGCGACATCGACGCTATTAACGAACCCTACCGCCCGATTCCCTCCGGTATCATCTCGATTCCCCAAGTAGTAACGCAAATTTTGGTATTATTAGCCGCAGGCATTGGGGTGGCTTATGCTCTAGACTTGTGGGCGGGTCACGAATTCCCAATCATGACTGTGTTGACTCTCGGCGGCGCGTTTCTAGCTTACATCTACTCTGCGCCACCGCTGAAACTCAAGCAGAATGGCTGGTTGGGAAATTATGCCCTGGGTGCTAGTTACATTGCTCTGCCTTGGTGGGCTGGTCACGCTTTGTTCGGCAAACTTGATGCTACTATTATGATTTTGACCCTGTTTTATAGTTTGGCAGGGCTGGGAATTGCGATCGTTAACGATTTTAAAAGTGTCGAGGGCGATCGGCAATTAGGGTTACAATCTTTGCCAGTGATGTTTGGTATCAGCACTGCAGCTTGGATTTGCGTGTTGATGATCGACATCTTTCAAGCTGGGATTGCAGGCTACCTGATCAGCATCCACCAAAACCTTTACGCTGTCATTCTGCTACTGCTGATAATTCCCCAAATTACTTTTCAGGATATGTACTTTTTACGCAATCCCCTGGAAAATGATGTTAAATATCAGGCTAGCGCTCAGCCTTTCCTGGTTTTGGGTATGCTGGTAGCAGCCTTGGCACTTGGTCATGCGAGTTAAGAAGAATTAAGAGTGGGGAATTTTGAGTTAAATAGTTTTTAATTCAAAATAATTAACTCAAGACTGTTCGCAGTGTTGTTGAATAAAAAATGTCAAGTTAAAAATTAAAAATTGAAGGAGGCTAGCCTTTTTGATTTTTAATTTTTAATTGAAGTTGATGAGGTTTGAAGGTCTGAACGTGGCAGAATTTTTCTCAAATATCAAGGATAAATTGAGCAAAGTCACTAAGGCAGCAAGGGGTAATTCCGATCGAGAATCGCCAAATGCTGCCAATAGCACGGGGCTAAACTCGTCACCATCCCTGCCTGAATTGTATCCACAGGCAACGGATGAGCGATCGGAGTATGTGGTATCAGAAGATGCTGAACCTCCAGAAGAGTCAGAATTAGCATCAGAATATTCCTACCCAAAAAACGGTGAATATCCAAGAGTCCAGCGCCATTGGCAAGGGTTGAAGCGCTTAATCGTTTGGTTGGAAATTGAACCTCAAGTTACTATGCTGCAAGCAAAGGGAAGAGAATTGTTGCAGCCGGTATTCGGTAGGCGCAGAACGAGATCATCAAAAAAAATCAAGAGGTTCGATAGCAGCAAACTACCGGAAAATAGCGGCTTGCAGAATACCCAACTGCAAGTAAATACTGAACTACCGGAAAATATCGCGCTGCAGAAAAATAGCAAACTACAGGAAAAGTTAAAAAAGCTACGGTCCCGCCGCCCGCGATTTTGGATAGCCATAGGTGTTGTTAGTGTGGGCAGTGGCGCTTTAATATACGGTTTATGGATTTTGCACACCTTAAATAAAGGTTTGCCGGATGTTAACGATTTGTCAGCGTTTAGCCGCGATGGAACGCTGACAATTAAGGCTGCAGATAATACGATTTTATTGCAGTCGGGGCCCGCAACTAGAGATAAGCTAAAACTTAATGAAATTCCAGATTTGTTGAAAAAAGCTTTTATTTCTATCGAAGACCGCCGTTTTTACGAACATGGCGGGGTGGATTATCAAGGTATTGTGCGATCGATAGCTTCTAATTTGGTAGCGAGAGATTTGGTGCAGGGCGGCAGTACAATTACCCAACAATTGGCTCGCGTGGTTTTTCTCAATCAAGAAAGAAGTCTTAAGCGAAAAGTTCGGGAGGCTCTTTTAGCTCAGAAAATAGAGCGGGAGTTGACTAAAGACCAAGTTTTAGAAAGATATTTAAATTTGGTTTATTTGGGTTCGGATTCCTACGGAGTCGCAGATGCGGCTTGGGTTTTTTTTAGCAAAACTGTCGATCAATTAACATTGGCAGAGATGGCCACTTTGGCGGGTTTGCCACCTGCACCGAGCGAATATTCGCCTTTGGTTAATCCGAATATTGCTAAGGAACGCCGCAATATTGTGCTCAAACAAATGCAAGACGCAAAGGTAATTACAGAAGCGCAGGCGAAGGAGGCGATGGCAGAACCTATGACTGTCAAACAAAGTCCGCCGAAGCGATTTAAAGTAGTCGCGCCTTATTTTGCTAGTTACATTCGCAAGGAATTGCCGCGCTATATTTCTAAGGATGCTTTGGAAGCTGGCGGTTTGACTGTCGAGACGACGGTGGATTTGAAGTGGCAGAAAATAGCGGAACAGGTGGTTAAAGATGCGATCGAGGTTGATGGCCGCCGTCAAGGTTTTGAACAGGCTGCTTTAGTTTCTATGGACACTAAAACTGGGGAAGTTAAGGCGCTAGTCGGCGGCGGAAATTTTAAGGAAAGCCAATTTAATCGTGCTACCCAGGCTTTGCGACAACCCGGATCGACTTTTAAGGGGTTGGTTTATGCCGCGGGGATAGCAGCCGGTTTTTCGCCTTACGACAGCTATCAAGATGAGCCAATTATTTTCGACGGCTATCAACCGAACAATTACGGCAAAAAGTTTAGTGGCTGGCGATCGATGTCTGATGCTTTGAGGGCTTCGGTGAATGTGGTGGCGGTGAAAGTGTTGGTTGATGTCGGCTTTGAGCCGGCGATCAAATTAGCCCACGATATGGGAATTAAGTCTAAATTAAGTCCGATTTATTCCCTGGCTTTGGGTTCTTCTGAGGTGAATTTGCTGGAGTTAACTAATGCTTACGGTACTTTAGCATCCCAAGGTAATTTTATTGAAGCGCACGGAATTACTAAGGTGATAAATCAGCGGGGAGATGTGATTTATAAGGCTAATTTTAAACCAAAGCGGGTTTTGGATAAGGATAGTGCTGCGATTACTACTTGGATGTTGGAGGGTGTGGTAACTGGAGGTACGGGCGGGCCTGCTGCTTTAAACGATCGCGCTGTTGCCGGCAAAACTGGTACTTCAGAAAACGTGCGGGATTTGTGGTTTATCGGTTATATTCCGCAGGTGGTGACTGGCGTTTGGCTGGGGAATGATGACAACTATCCGACGTGGGGAACTAGCGGTACTGCAGCCTACAATTGGCGCGATTTTATGAGTCAAGCTGTCAAGGGAATGCCGGTTGAAGAGTTTCCGAAGTTGCCGAAGTTGGAGGGCCGCAAAGGCAGTATTAAGGCAAAACCGGTGCAGCCTAATAGGATTATTCATGGGATGATTGTGAATGATGATGGGGCGATCGTACCTTACAATCCCAATCCCGAACCCCCCCGCCGCGAGTGGCAAGAACCAGCTTATCAAGAACCAGCTTATCAAGAACCGGGATATTAAGTGATTGGTGGGGCGGGTTTATTAAGATTGTGTGTGGGTGACAAAATCCCTTACGAACCCGCCCCTAAAAAGTCTGGTGATTGCGACGTTAATTTACCCACAATTAACTTCACAACACATTACTATTGCCGATCTTTCCTCCTTTGGGCATCTTGTAATTGCTTGCCTATTTTTTCCACCATTGATAAATCTCCCAAACTTTGATATCCCTCTTGTGACAACTTCAAATACTGTATCGCTTCGGGATAGTTCCGCATAGATAAATAAACTTGTGCTAAACCGTAACGAGCCTCGGTTAGCTCCTCAGTCTCATCGGGTTTAGCTGTCTCGATCGCCTTTTTATAATATATTTCAGCCTGCGGCATCAATTGCGATCGCTCCCGATACAATTTGCCCAACTTGCGGTAAATTGGCGCTGTTTCAACTCCGGCTTTTGGTAAAGTTTCTAAGGTTTCTATTGCTTCTGCATTCAAGTTTGTGCTAAGATATATCTGTGCTGTTGCTAATTTTTTAGCCACTGGATTCGATAGTTGTTTGTCGATCGCCCCCACAGCCTCCTTCACCCCTTCAACTGCTTTCTCATCCAACAAATCAAACTCTGTATCTTCCTCTAACAGCGGACTTTCCGAAGAAACCCCCGTATTCGTTTCCACAATCAATTTGTACTTAATACCCGGTTTCAGCGCCGGTTCCCCCGGATACACAGCCTCAGTACCGCTAACCGTCATTTCCCAATTTAACTTCGCATTATTTTCGAGGAGGCTCAACTTATAGCTAGTCGCACCCGCAACCGGATTCCAACGCAAAGTCGGTTTGCTGTCGAGCAATTGCGTCCGCCTCGGACTGATTGTATAAGGAATTGGCGCATTATTCCAAGCAATTCTATCATCACCGCGATCGGGACATTTAATTAAATTTTTATTGCAGTCAGACTCCGACTTGTTGCTAGCCAATAAACAGCTATTTAATTGATTTTCGCCTGCTTTAATTGACTGAATTCCTAAATCCGCACATTGGAGCGTAATTTGTCCGTTTTGTGAAGTTTGCAGTTTGTCGCCCGGATAAATTGGCGTACCGATTGTCGGGCGAATATTTCTGCCATCTTGACGCTGTAGCTGCACTTCGCCGCTAATATTCAGGATTTGTCCGTTGGGTATTCTTTGCGTTGCTGCGATTGCTGGGGAAATTATCGGATTGTTGGCCAATATTTCGCGGAAGCCTGGGCCATTTTCCCAGGAATCAGGCATAATTTCGATCGCAATCAATGTAAATGCGATCGCGCTTGCGCTTATACAAAATGCCGTCTGTTTTTTCATTTGCTCTTTCCTAGGATTTGTAAACGATCCTTTGCCATTTCGAGACATTCATCTTGTTCTGGGATGCTAGAATTCGCATGATTCAAGGTTTGTTGCCAATATCTTAGTGATTCTTGTACTTTACCTTTAGTTTCGAGAACTTGCGCTAAAAAACATTGAGCTTCGGGACTATTACTGTTAAGAGATATTGCTGTTCTTAAATCTGCTTCCGCTGAATTGTATCGCTTTTGAGTGAATCGCAACCAGCCACGATTTTTGAAACAAGCTGATTTAACTCCATCGTATTTAGTAGTTTTTAAGCAAAGTCCGATCGCATTTAAAACATCTTCAGGTTTATTTTCCAGCAAGAAGGATTTAGATATTTGAGCGTGAGCTTCTGGAAGTCCCCGCCAGACTGCACTTTGCATTGCTTCTCGCTCGCATTGGCGATCGCTTAATTGTTTACAAAGTTCGGATAAGTTATAGTAAGGCTCGCCGTTAATCGGATTGATTAATGCAGCTAGATTGTAGGAAATTTTAGCGGCTAAAAATTGATTTTTCCGGTGGTTTTCCCGCCCAAATGCGTTGATGGCATCTGCCAGATTGGGGCCAGTGAGTGGATAGCCGATCGCCAAAACAGCTAAACTGATGCTGGTACGCTGCATAAATTTAGTTGAAACAGTAAATTGGGGGCGGTTTGGGCGAGGTGCCGCACCATCCGCTGCTGAAATCACAGGTTTAGCTGCGCCACATCCCGGTAAGGTTAATTCCTCAAAGTTTGGATCCTGACATAGTACCGGAATCCCGCTAGCGCCCGGAAATCGAGATTCCCAGCGCTGCAAATCATCCTTAGCTTTTCGCATTGCCAAAAATAAGAGATCTCCCTCAGCCAAATATCTAAGCAAAGACTTCACAAAATCGTGAGCAATTTGGTCTGGAATTGGTGCGCGCATCACAATTATTGACGGCAAATGATGATTCTGAGCCACCAAATCTGCTGCTAATCCAAAACTCGAACAGGAATTAAAAATTAGCAATTGCAAGCCTTTAAAACTCGCTTGCTGTACGCCTAATTTTAAATCCTTTACTGTGACAGTATTATTGGTAGGATTTTGATTGATGTGCAGCCTTCCGTTTGTAGCATTGTCATCACTGTTGCTGTGTCCGGCAAAAAAGAAAATTTGCCAGCCTTTTTCATCAAAAAGGCGATCGTTAAAGTCTTCCAGTGTCGGGTTGTCTAAAAATTCTAATTGGCAGCTATCGCCCAAACTTTTTTCGATAATTCTGCGATCTTTTGTAACATTTATTCCCTTACTGTTACCTAAAATACATAAAATTCTGCCTCTAGAAGCTAGATTTATTCCTACTTGTGTTTCCTGCCGGTGGGGTATTGTATACTCGGACGAACTGCGGATGATTTCACTCTGGCGGTATTCTTCCCGAAAATTCCACGCATCCCAAGGCAACTCAGAAATCTGAGAATCATCGCACTCTAGAAATATTTGAACGGCAGCTTCCGAGGGATTGCCGATTCGTGTCCTCAGCTTAACCTCAATTTTGCTGTAAAAATCGTCTGTTTTCAGCCACGATTGTATCTCTTTTTTTAAACCTTCATATATAGCGCCCGGATTGGTTTCAGAAATGTGAGTCGTGCTGGCATAATTGACTTTTATTCGAGCATCGCTTCTGCTAGATTGTAGTCCTGTACAAGCAGCTTTCCATCTTCTGTGCAGCACCTCAATATCTGGTGCTGGCGGCAAGCTTCCTTTGAATTGTTGAATACTGATAGATCGGGCTTGGTTTTGCAACTGTGCAGTGATGTGAGGAAATCCTTCAAGAAGATTTCCCGACCCTAAAGCCAATATGACAGTCCAAGTCATAAATTTGCTGTGGTAACAGTAATCACAAAATCATACCATAAAGTTTTCTGTTACGCTCAAACCATCGATCGCCAGTCGAATACTAAAACTCTCTCCGGGTTCTACCTCAAATTCCAGTGAAATGCACTGCTGTTGAACAGTCGATTCAAGCTCATCTAAAACTTGGCCAGCATCGGATATTAACGACAGTTTCAGGTTGCGCGGCAAATAACGATCGCCAATCGCCGGATGCAACTGGGCGTGAACTCTGACAGTGCGATCGCTTTGTTGGGCGATCGCCACCAACAAAGCAACAGTTGTCCTCCCCAAACGCATTCCCAAATCAATCAACTTTGCCCGCGTGACATCCGCTTCCGGGAATGTCTGACGGATAGTAGTTTGATTCCCTGACAACGGAGATTCCGATCTAGAATTTCCACCACTTCGGAATGCAAAATCTGGGTTTCTATCAGGAAAAATTGCATTTTCTAAACTTTTTTTACCTTGCCCAATGTTCTGCCAGCCTGTTTCAAAAACATTTTTAAACCAATTGCCCAATTTTGACGAAATCGGATTTTCAATTTTGCGGGGCGAAGTCTGCGGCTGGGGGTGAAATACGGCCTCAAAAGGTTGCCATTCAGAATTAAATACATTTAAAAACCACTGATTTAGGTCGATTTTAGCTTCAAGCAAATGTTCTAAATGTACTAAAAAATCATCAACAGAATGTAATTTACTCAATACTAATTCGCCTGAACTCGCCGTCGGAGAAAACCCCAACAATCTTGCCTCCTTTTCCTCTTGATCAATTTCTACAACTATATAACCGATGCGTTCCTCCCTGGCTTCCAACGGCAACGGGTAAATATCAGGTGTCTGAAACGATGAATTTTGAAACCGATTTATAATCGGGCGGCATTCAATTTTACCTAATCCTTTAATATACAAATCTGCCGCATTTGCAAACAAGCGCATTGCGGGATTCCAGCTATCACATTGAGTTAAGTCAGTTTCAATACTCAAAATTGTGAGGTAATCGCGAACTGCCAGCACTGCCAAAGTATTTAAATAAACTTGATCTTGTTTTTGTGGGTGACGTTGTTGGGATGAAAAACGTCTAGCAATATGCAGTGAGTCTTGAGTAATTGGCATGGGCAAAGAGTCTATTTCTGAAAGGTTATTCGAGTTCATGGTTTTTGCAATCCTGTTATGTTAAAAGTTTGATATCCTTGGTTTTCCGAAAATTTCTGCAGCAGGTGGCGGCAGTCGTTCTTGAACAATTGATATACAGTGGAGGGGGCGCAGCCAAACTCTTTTGCTATTTCTTGAATGCTTTGACCGTACAAACACTGCCGCTGCAATAAAACTTGGCAATTGAGCTGTGGTTTACCTCTAACGTGTCTGCTTTTTAACTCGTTATTGGGATCGGTTTCTATCCATTCTAGAAGTTCGTCTAAATAGAAAGTTACATCTGGATCGGCGACGAGATTGTTGCTTGAATTGATAGTATCTTCTTTGATTCCGTCTAGCCAAACTATGCGATCGCTGCTTTGTCTTTCCCTTTCCTGTTGTTGCTTCAGATGACAATCTAACAGCCGCATTTTGAGATAGGGATTTAACCAACTCGTGATTTGGCTTATTTCGGGATTGTAAGCTTGTTTTGCTGTGGTAGCTTCACATAAATTCGCAGATAAATAGATCCATGTCTTGTGCAATGCCTCTTCGTAGTGAGGTGTATTTTCTTTCCAGAGTTTGCCGGATTTGAGAATTTCTCGAATGAGTTTACCCACAAAGTAACCTCGCCGGGGACTGCCCAGGGGATGCTTGCAAGCTTGGGTGACGAGTTGGAGGATTTGCTGCTGGGCGGAATCTCGATCGGATAATTTCGATTTTCCCCCAGCCCCAACAGCATCGGAGTTGTCGGATAAGTTGTCTTCCCGCTTGGATGGGTTGGATTTATCGTTCATAGTTAAGTGCGGTCGCAACTTTTTTCCTACATTTACTTATCAGGATGAGTTGGGACTTTTTTTGCGAAATTATGAAACTTTTTTTCGGCATATGGTTGAAAGTCTCGCTGTGCGGTCGATGTGGCTGTAAAATTAGATGTAAATTTTTGTAAAGACTGGCGCGCCAAGCTCAAGAAACCGAGTTTTTGGCCGCATCTTCTGGTAACAGCGAATAATTTTCGCAAAAAAACCGGTTTCTTTGGTCTGAGTTACCCATAAATGACCAGAAACCTGGTTTTTAGGAAAATACTTCGTTGCAGTCCACAAATTCGGTAAAAACCCGGTTTCTTCGATCGGAGTTGATAAGTTCTGTAATGAATCGAACCCAAATGTAAAATATTGTTATAAATTACTTGACACCTGGAACTAAATCTCTATTATCACTGACTATAATTAGATAAAAAATAATTTTATAGGGAAAAATTCATGCAGAAACTAGCTAAAAATTTATTCGCTACAGCATTAACCCTAAGTATCTTGTGTTTTCCCACAGCCGCTTTCGCCAAAGCTAAAATTCAGATTGCCATCCTTTTAGATTCTAGTAATAGCATGGATGGACTGATCGACCAGACTCGTACTCAACTTTGGCAAATTGTGAATTTTTTAACTAAAGTCACCAAAGATGGCGAAGTGCCAGAGTTAGAAGTTGCTGTCTACCATTATGGCAATGACAGCTTACCTTCCTCGGAAGGTTTTGTGAGATTATTAACTGGATTTACTCCAGAATTAGATTTAGTTTCCGAAAAGCTATTTAGTATCAAAACCAACGGCGGCCAGGAATATGCTGGCTGGGTAATTCGCTCGGCAATGCAAGAATTAAACTGGAGTAAAAATCAGGAAGATTTTCGCGTGATTTTTATTGCGGGTAATGAACCATTCGATCAAGGCCCAATAGTTTGGACACAATCTGTCAATCTAGCTGTTAAAGGAGATACTATCATTAATACTATCTACTGTGGTTCAGCGGAAAGTCAGGAGCGACAACTTTGGGCATCAGGAGCTACAGTAGCAAAAGGCAGTCACTTCAATATTAATCAAAACCAAGTAATTGTGGTAATTAAGTCCCCTTACGATGACGAAATTTCTAGTTGGAATACTAAACTAAATCAAACCTACATTCCCTATGGTAGAGAAGGAAGAGTAGGACAACAACGTCAAGAAGTTGAAGATAGTAATGCTGGCAGTAATAGGGTTTTGCGTAGTGCGTCCAAAGCTTCTGAATACTATGATAATGCTTCTTGGGATTTGCTCGATGCTTTCGAAAACGGAACAGTTAAACTAGAGGCAATATCAGATGATAATTTACCAGAAATCATGCGAGGGATGACGCTAACAGAAAAGAGAGCATATGTAGCTGGAAAGAAAACGGAAAGAGAGGCAATTAAAAAGACGATCCGCGACTTATCTCAAAAGCGTACAGCATATATTGAACAACAGCGCCAATCTAGTAGCAATAGAGGCGAGAATACTCTAGATAGCGTAATAATTCAAAGTCTCCGCCAACAATTAGCTGCTAAAGGATTTAAGCTTAATTAAAAGAACGCAGACGAAATTTCATCTGCGTTCATCTGTGTTTATCTGGGGTTAAAAAATCAGGAATTATGCAAGTGTCACAATTAGTAAGGCACTCTACTAAGCTGAGACGCAGCTAGATTGTATAATATAAAAAAATAAGCAATCATTAGTTATAGTGTATGCCAGCCAAAA